>NZ_QKMQ01000008.1:0-185070 GCF_003208145.1 Pseudomonas sp. RV120224-01b
GCTGTTTGGCGCAGCGAGAGTCGATGCTCAAGCATGTGCTTGAGTACCTGCCGTTTGAAGTCCTCAGTGTAGCGCTGGCCATGTGGGCGGGGACTGAGGCTGGCGGTGGATCGGTAACTGGCAACCCAGCGCCGAAGCAAACTGAAATCGATGCCCAAGTGTCGGGCCACTTTGCGAAAGCCGTTGCTGCCTTCCAGATAGGCCGTGATCGCCGTGAGCTTGAACTGCTCTGAGTATTTGCCCATAAATCCCCCAAGGGTTGGATTGGTGTCCAACTTCTTGGGGGCAGTCCAGGTATTGCACAGCTTTCGAAGACTGTGAAAGACCTGTGGGAGCGGGTTCACCCGCGAAGAACCCAGCACCGCAACTAAATGTTACTCAGCAGCCGGCTTGCGCTTCTTCAGCGGCGCCAGGCCATCAGCGCTGGCCAGCGGTGCATTTGGCCGCGGTTTGGCGGTCGGCTTGCGCTTGGCGGCAGCTTTCTTGTCGCCGCCCTTCTTGTCGACCTTCTTCTTCTTGGCACCAGCCGCCTTGCCCGATGCCTTGACCTTCTTCGGCCCGCTGTAAGTACCCTTCACTTCCTTGATCACCCGGCGCTCGAACTGCTGCTTGAGGTAGCGCTCGATGCTCGACATCAGGTTCCAGTCGTTGTGGGTGATCAGCGAGATCGCCAGGCCTTCGCCACCGGCACGACCGGTACGGCCCACGCGGTGCACGTATTCATCACCGCTGCGTGGCATGTCGAAGTTGATCACCAGGTCCAGGCCGTCGATATCCAGGCCCCGGGCTGCGACGTCGGTGGCCACCAGCACCTTGGAGCTGCCTTGCTTGAAGCGCTCGATGGCCAGCTTGCGGTCCTTCTGGTCCTTTTCGCCGTGCAGCACGAACGCCTTCACGTCCTTGGCCACCAGGTGGCCGTAGATACGGTCAGCCAGGGCGCGGGTGTTGGTGAAGATGATCGCCTTGTCGAAGGTTTCGTTGGCCAGCAGCCACTGCACGATCGCCTCTTTGTGCTGGTCGTGGTCGGCGGTGATGATTTGCTGGCGGGTGCCTTCGGCCAGCTGCGACACGCTGTTGAGCATCAGGTGCTCAGGGTCTTTCAGCACCTTGCCGATGATGTCGCGCAGGGCCGCGCCGCCGGTGGTGGCCGAGAACAGCAGGGTTTGCTCGCGGTTCTCGCACTCCTTGCACAGGCGCTCCATGTCTTCGGCGAAGCCCATGTCGAGCATGCGGTCGGCTTCGTCGAGGATCATCACCTGCACGTGGGACAGGTCCAGGTTGCCGGCATTGAGGTGCTCCAACAGGCGGCCCGGGGTGCCGATCAGCACGTCCGGCACCTTGCGCAGCATGGCGGCCTGTTCCTTGAAGTCTTCACCGCCGGTGACCAGGCCCGCCTTGATGTAGGTGAACTGCGAGAACAGCTGCACTTGCTTGAGGGTCTGCTGGGCCAGCTCGCGGGTCGGCAGCAGGATCAGCGAGCGGATCTCTACCCGTCCACCTTTCAGGTCGACCAGGCGGTTGAGCAGCGGCAGCACGAAGGCTGCCGTTTTACCGCTACCGGTCTGCGCAGTCACGCGCAGGTCACGCCCTTGCAGGGCCAGGGGGATGGCCGCGGCCTGCACCGGGGTTGGCTCGACAAATTTAAGCTCGGCCACGGCTTTAAGCAGGCGTTCATGCAGGGCGAATTGGGAGAACACGGAGGTAACCTCGGGCAAGTGCGGGAAATTCAGTTGCATAGGGTAACGTTTTCTGCCGGCTTAGCCGAATTTCTTTTGGCAACTTTGCCGCCATCCGCGCTCTAATGGCACTTCGTTTCGCAACAAGACTGTACGCAAGCCCATGGATATCCAACGAATCTGGCGTGACTCCCTCGACCTGTGGGGCACCCTCGACCAACACCCCATGCTGCACGCGGCCATTGGCCTGGCGGTGCTGCTGCTGATTTCCCTGGTCATCGGCCGGCTGGCACGCTTCCTGGTACTGCACAGCGCCCGCCTGCTGGCACGCCAACCGGCGCTGAAGTGGCTGGACGACCTGCGCCACAACAAGGTGTTCCACCGCCTGGCTCAAACCACGCCGTCGCTGGTGCTGCAGTTTGGCCTGAAGCTGGTGCCAGAGCTTTCCGACACCGCCCAGCACTTCCTCGGCAATGTCGCCCTGGCCTTCACCCTGCTGTTCATGACCATGGCCCTGTCGTGCCTGCTGGATGCCCTGCTCGACATCTACGCCCGCACCGAGCACGCCCGCACTCGCTCGATCAAGGGCTACGTGCAACTGGCCAAGATGATGCTGTGGATTTTCGCCGCCATCGTCATCATCGCCACCCTGATCGACCGCTCGCCGCTGTTGCTGCTGTCGGGCCTGGGTGCCATGTCGGCGGTGCTGCTGTTGGTGTACAAGGACACCCTGCTGTCGTTTGTCGCTAGCGTGCAGCTGACCAGCAACGACATGCTGCATGTGGGCGACTGGATCGAAATGCCGCAGGTGGGTGCCGACGGCGATGTGGTGGACATCACCCTTCACACCGTCAAGGTACAGAACTTCGACAAGACCATCGTCTCCATCCCCACCTGGCGCCTGATGAGCGAGTCGTTCCGCAACTACCGCGGCATGCAGCAGTCCGGTGGCCGGCGGATCAAGCGCAGCCTGTTCATCGATGCGGCTGGGGTACGCTTCCTCACCCGTGAAGAAGAGCAGCGCCTAAGCCAGGTGCAGCTGCTGGGCGACTACCTGGCCGGCAAGCGCCAGGAGCTGCAAAACTGGAACGAGGCCCTGGGCCCGGTGGCGGAGCTGTCGGCCAACCGCCGCAAACTGACCAACATCGGCACCTTCCGCGCCTTTGCCCTGGCCTACCTGAAAAACCACCCCAACGTGCACCCGAACATGACCTGCATGGTGCGGCAGATGCAGACCACCGCCGAAGGTGTGCCGCTGGAGATCTACTGCTTTACCACCACCACGGTGTGGGCGGACTACGAGCGGATTCAGGGGGATATTTTCGACTACCTGCTGGCGGTATTACCGGAGTTCGGGTTGAGCCTGTATCAGCAGCCGAGTGGTAATGACATGCGGGCCGGATTGGCGGGGCGTGCGGCGCAAGAGCCTGTGTCGCGTCGGCTGGAAGAAATGAGCGAGGCTTGAGATTGCCGGGGCTGCTTTGCAGCCCATCGCCGGCAAGCCAGCTCCCACAGGTTCCGCACACAATTCAAGGCCTGTGCAGTACCTGTGGGAGCTGGCTTGCCGACGATAGGGCCATAACAGGCAGTACAAGCCTCAAGTCATGTGCAGTACTTCTGGAAGAGGCCAGCCGCTACCCCGCGTACCCCAGCAAGTACAACAGCCCGGTCAAGGTCACCAGCGAAGCCACGGTCGATAACAGGATCGTCCGCGATATCAGCCCCGCCTCGCGGTTGTAATACTCCGCCAGCATGAACGGCCCGGTCCCGGTCGGCAGCGCCGCCAACAGCACCGCCGAAGCCGCCCACATGCTCGGCAGGCTGAACACCTTGTATGCCAGCACCCAGGTCAGCGCCGGCTGCCCTACCAGCTTCAACCCCACCAACGGCCACGGGCTGGCCTGTGCTCCGGTACGCTTCTCCGCCAGGAACGCGCCCAGCGATATCAAGGCGCACGGCGTGGTCGCCAACGCCAGCATGTCGAGAAAGTGCATTACCGGCTCGGCCAGCCCCAACCCGGTCATGGCCCAGCCAGCGCCGGCCAGCGGCGAAATCACCAACGGGTTCTTCGCCAGCGCCTTGCCCACCACCACGATGGCGCGGCCAATATGCCGCTCTTCCTGCAAACCGATCTCGATCAGTGTCAGCGAAATGGCAAACACCAGGCACACGACGATCAACGACGAGATCAGGGCCGGCTGCAAGCCCGCCTGACCGAACAGCAACAGACACAACGGGATGCCGATATAGCCGGTATTGGCATAGCCCGCACTGAGCCCGTCGATGCTCGATGCCACCAGGCCATGGCCGCTGTACAGCCGCCACGCCAGCGTGACCACGAACATGGCCAGGGCACCTGCACCAAAAGCCACGATGAACCCAGGGTGCCAGATCTCGCTCCAGGTGGCGGTGGCGGTGACCTTGAACAGCAACGCCGGCAGGCACAGCCAGACCACCATCTTGTTGATTTCGGCAGCCGCCTTGTCGCCCAGCTTGTTGGTCTTGCGGCACAGGTAGCCGACCAGGATCAGAGCGAAGATCGGCGCAACAATGACGAAGATGGTGTGCATGTCAGGCCTTGCCGGCCAGCGGTGCCTGGGTCCGTGCACCCAGACGGCTCAACCACACCGACGCCAGGATGATCCCACCGCCGATGAACAGCCGCCCCAGCGGCTCGTGCTGGTTCCAGATCAACAGGTTCAGCAGCAGCCCTACCGGTACATGCAGGTTGTTCATCACCGCCAACGTACCGCCAGACACCAGGCACGCGCCCTTGTTCCACCAGTACAGGCCAAGCGCCGTGGGGCACAGACCCAGGAACAGCAGCACCAGCCATTGCACATCGGTGCTCGGCAGGTGCTGGGCGTTACCGAACAGCAGGAAGGCCGGCAACACCACCAGCAAGGCGCCCAGGTAGAAGTAGCCGAAGCGCGCGTAATGCGGCAGGTCGCTGGGGTGCCGCGCGACCAGGTGACGGTACAGCACCTGGCCAGCGGCATAGGTGAAGTTGGCCAGTTGCAGCAGCAGGAAGCCGATGAAGAACTCGCCGCTGATGCTGTCGAAGCGGATCACCGCCGCACCGGCCACGGCAACCAGCGCGGCCAGCAGCGCCCACGGGTTGAAACGCCGGTTCATGGCGTCTTCGATCAGCGTCACATGCAGCGGCGTGAGGATGGTGAACAGTAACACCTCCGGCACGGTCAGCACGCGGAAGCTCAGGTACAGGCAGACGTAGGTGATGCCGTACTGCAGCGCGCCGATCAACAGCATCGAGCGCATGAAGCGCGGCTCGACCTGGCGCCAGCGGGTCAATGGCAGGAACACCAGGCCTGCCAGCACCACCCGTGCGAGCACGGCAAAATAGCTGTCGACGTGCCCGGCCAGGTACTCGCCGATCAGGCTGAAGGAAAACGCCTGGATCAGCGCGACGATTATCAGATAGCCCATGGTTGCCTCTTGTGAATCAAGGCCGCGACCTTAGCGGGTTGCGGCGAATGAGTTCAACCATGAGGAATGTAAGGGCTGAACCGGCCCCCACAGAAGCCCAGGCATAAAAAAGCCCGGCCATTGGCCGGGCAGGTACACCCAAAGGAGCAACAAACAGGTGTCAGGGTTGGGAATTCGTTAAGCCTCAGGCCACCGCCGCCAGCTTGGCCTTGGCCTGGTTGACGCCCTTCTCATGGAACTCGCCGCTCATGTTCAGGCCTTCGGCATGGATGAAATCGACATCGTGAATACCGATGAAGGCCATCACCTGACGCAGGTACGGTTCCTGGTGGTCGCTGCTGGCACCGGCGTGAATGCCGCCACGGGCGGTCAGCACGATGGCGCGCTTGCCGGTCAGCAGGCCCTGCGGGCCGGTCGGGGTGTACTTGAAGGTGATGCCGGCGCGCAGTACGTGGTCCAGCCAGGCCTTGAGGGTGCTGGGGATGGTGAAGTTGTACATCGGCGCGGCCATTACCAGCACATCAGCCGCCAGCACTTCATCGGTCAATTCGTTGGAACGGGCCAGGGCCTCCAGTTCGGCGGCACTGCGCTGCTCTTCGGGCTTCATCCAGCCACCCAGCAGGTTGGCGTCCAGGTGCGGCACCGGGTTCACCGCCAGGTCGCGCACCGTGATCTGATCGGCCGGGTGGGCGGCCTGCCATTGCTGGATGAAATCACGGGTCAGCTGACGGGAAACGGAATCCTGCTGGCGGGCGCTGCTTTCGATGATCAGTACGCGGGACATGGGGTGCCTCCATCGACGAAAAGGGTTGCGATTCGATGGAGGTGAGATTAAGGCTTGACCTATCGATAAAAAAGCGTAAAAAGTGGGTTCAATCAATCGATTAATCAGTTTATTCCGCGCTACAGCTCAAGGCGATACGCAGTTTGATGATCTGCCGGTTGAATTTGGCGGTGACATCGACGCTTTTACCGGCCGGTACGTTCACCCGGCGAACCCTGGGGGCTTCGGGGCCATTGCGGAAGGTCACCTTGCAGGCCGCCGGTACCTGCCCATAGTTGTTGAGGGTAATGGCGCCAATGTCGTAGGCCGTGTCATAGGCGGTGTAGTCAAGCTTTACCCCGGTCAGTTCCTTCTCCACATCGATGGGGTAGGCCATGGCCCCGAGGGGCAGGCACATCAGTATTGCCGCACAACATTTCTTCATGGGCCGCTCTCCTTGAAAGAGGGCAGCTTAGGACAACAGGAGCGAAAGATGAAAGCGCCGCGCGTAACCCTTGACCAGTGGCGAACCCTGCAAGCAGTGGTCGATCACGGCGGGTTTGCCCAGGCCGCCGAGGCACTGCATCGCTCGCAGTCCTCGGTCAGCTACACCGTGGCCCGCATGCAAGAGCAACTGGGCGTGCCACTGCTGCGTATCGACGGCCGCAAGGCGGTGCTTACCGACGCCGGCAACGTGCTACTGCGCCGCTCGCGCCACCTGGTGAAGCAGGCCAGCCAGCTGGAGGACCTCGCCCACCACATGGAACAAGGCTGGGAAGCCGAGGTACGCCTGGTGGTCGATGCCGCCTACCCCAGCGCCCGCCTGGTACGTGCCCTGGCCGCGTTCATGCCGCAAAGCCGTGGCTGCCGGGTGCGCCTGCGTGAAGAAGTGCTGTCTGGCGTGGAAGAAGTCATGCATGAAGGCATCGCCGACCTGGCCATCAGCAGCTACAGCATCGGCGGCTACCTGGGCGCCGAACTGAGTGCAGTGGAGTTCGTCGCCGTCGCCCACCCTGAGCACAGCCTGCACCGCCTGGGCCGTGAACTCACCTTCCAGGACCTGGAAAGCCAGTTGCAGGTGGTGATCCGCGACTCCGGCCGCGCGCAGCCGCGCGACGTCGGCTGGCTGGGTGCCGAGCAGCGCTGGACCGTCGGCAGCCTGGGCACCGCCGCCACCTTCGTCAGCAGCGGCCTGGGCTTTGCCTGGCTGCCCCGGCACATGATCGAGCGTGAGCTGCGCGAAGGCGTGCTCAAGCCGTTGCCACTGGACCAGGGTGGCAGCCGCCACCCACTGTTCTACCTTTATTCGAGCAAAGAGAAGACCCTGGGCCCGGCCACGCAGATTCTCATCGACCTGCTGCGCAACTTCGACACCGCGCCACTGGACGTGCCCTTCGCAGCCCCCCCACAAGCCTGAGAGGACCGCGCCCATGGCCTATTTCGAACACGAAGGATGCGCACTGCATTACGAGGAATATGGCCAGGGCGAACCACTGGTACTGCTGCACGGCCTGGGCTCCAGTTGCCAGGACTGGGAACTGGAGGTGCCGGCACTCAGCCGCCACTACCGGGTGATCCTCATGGATATTCGCGGCCACGGCCGCTCCGACAAACCCCGCGACGGCTACCAGATCGCCACCTTCAGTGCCGACCTGCTCGCCCTGCTCGAACACCTGCACACGGGCCCCGTGCACTTCGTCGGCCTGTCCATGGGCGGCATGGTCGGCTTCCAGTTTGCCGTCGACCATCCGCAATGGCTGCGCAGCCTGTGCATTGTCAACAGCGCCCCCGAGGTCAAGCGCCGCACCCGCAGTGACTGGATATGGTGGCTAAAGCGCTGGGGCCTGGCGCGGCTGCTCAGTGTCGAAACCGTCGGCAAGGGCCTGGCTGAACGCCTGTTCCCCAAACCTCATCAAGCCGAACTGCGACAGAAGATGGCCCAACGCTGGGCCCGTAACGACAAACGCGCCTACCTCAAGAGCTTCGACGCCATCGTCGACTGGGGCGTGCAGGAACGCATCGGGCAGATCCACTGCCCTACCCTGATCATTGCCGCCGACCACGATTACACCCCGATACAACTGAAACAACGCTACGTCGCGCTGATGCCCAACGCCAGGCTGGTCGTCGTCGACGATTCCCGGCACGCTACGCCCCTCGATCAACCCGAGGTCTTCAACCAGACCCTGCTGCAGTTCCTCGCAGCCGCTTCCACCTCTCAAGGATCTTTGAGCCCATGCTGAAAAAACTCCTGCTCACCGCCTGCTCGGTCGCCCTCGCCACCAGCGTCATGGCCTCCGACAAGACCCCGCACGTTCTGCTGGACACCAGCTTCGGCCAGGTCGAAATCGAGCTGAACGCCGAGAAGGCGCCGGTCAGTACCAAGAACTTTCTGCAGTACGTTGACAGCGGCTTCTACAACAACACCATTTTTCACCGTGTGATCCCGGGTTTCATGGTGCAGGGCGGGGGTTTCACTGACCAGATGGTGCAAAAAAACACCAACGACCCAATCAAGAACGAAGCCAGCAACGGCTTGCTGAACACCCGCGGCACCCTGTCGATGGCGCGCACCTCGGACCCGAACTCGGCCACCAGTCAGTTCTTCATCAACGTGGCCGACAACGACTTCCTCAACCCCGGGCGTGACCGTGGCTATGCCGTGTTCGGCAAGGTGACCAAGGGCATGGAGGTGGTCGACCAGATCGTCAACTCGCCGACCACCATCAAGAAAGGCATGCGTGATGTACCGGCCGACCCGGTCTACATCAAGTCGGCCAAACGCATCGACTGACCGCAGGCTTCACAGGGACGTGAACCGCCTGAGGGCAGGATGGAACAGGAGTGTCGTTACCCATGCTGTACCGCCGTTTCGAACAACTGATCGATATTTTCCGCGAAGCACCCAGTGAATCGCCGCCGACTACCGTGTGGCCGTTCTACCTGTATTACCTGCGCCAGGTATGGCCCAGTTTTCTTGCCCTGCTGGTGGTCGGCCTGTTCGCTTCGCTGATCGAGGTGGCCATGTTCAGCTACCTCAGCCGCATCATCGACCTGGCTCAGGGCACGCCCAATGCCAACTTCTTCAGTGAGCACAGTGGCGAGCTGATCTGGATGCTGGTGGTGATCCTGCTGCTGCGGCCGGTGTTCTTCGGCCTGCACGACCTGCTGGTGCACCAGACCATCAACCCCGGCATGACCAGCCTGATCCGCTGGCAGAACCACACCTACGTGCTCAAGCAGAGCCTGAACTTCTTCCAGAGCGACTTTGCCGGGCGCATCGCCCAGCGCATCATGCAGACCGGCAACTCGCTGCGCGACTCCGCCGTGCAGGCGGTGGATGCGCTATGGCATGTGCTGATCTACGCCATTACCTCGCTGGTGCTGTTCGCCGAGGCCGACTGGCGCCTGATGCTGCCGCTGCTGCTGTGGATCGTCGGCTACATCGCCGCGCTCTTCTACTTCGTGCCAAGGGTGAAGGAGCGTTCGGTGATCTCTTCCGACGCCCGCTCCAAGCTGATGGGGCGTATCGTCGATGGCTACACCAACATCGCCACCCTGAAGCTGTTCGCCCACACCGACTACGAGCAGCAATACGCGCGCGAAGCGATCAGCGAACAGACCGAGAAAACCCAACTGGCGGCGCGCGTGGTCACCAGCATGGACGTGGTCATCACCAGCCTCAACGGCCTGCTGGTGGTCACCACCACGGGCCTGGCGCTGTGGCTGTGGAGCCAGTCGCTGATTACCGTCGGCGCCATTGCCCTGGCCACCGGCCTGGTGATCCGCATCGTCAACATGTCGGGCTGGATCATGTGGGTGGTGAACGGCATCTTCGAGAACATCGGCATGGTCCAGGACGGCCTGCAGACCATCGCCCAGCCGGTCACCGTCATCGACCAGCCCAATGCGCCAGCGCTGAAGGTGAGCCGCGGCGCGGTGCGGTTCGATGACGTGGACTTCCACTACGGCAAGGCTGCCAACGTGATCGAAGGGCTCGACCTGAACATCCGCCCGGGCGAAAAAATCGGCTTGATCGGCCCGTCCGGCGCGGGCAAGTCAACCTTGGTCAACCTGCTGCTGCGCCTGTACGACGTGCAGGGCGGGCGTATCCTTATCGATGGCCAGGACATTGCCCAGGTGAGCCAGGCCAGCCTGCGCGCACAAATCGGCATGATCACCCAGGACACCTCGCTGCTGCACCGCTCGATCCGTGACAACCTGCTGTATGGCCGCCCCGGCGCCAGCGAGGCGGAGTTGCTCGAAGCCGTGCGCCGCGCCCGCGCCGACGAGTTTATCCCGCAGCTGTCGGACGCCCAGGGGCGCACCGGCTTCGATGCCCACGTGGGTGAGCGTGGGGTGAAACTGTCGGGTGGCCAGCGCCAGCGCATCGCCATTGCCCGGGTACTGCTGAAGAACGCGCCAATCCTGATCATGGACGAAGCCACTTCGGCGCTGGACTCGGAGGTGGAGGCCGCCATCCAGGAGAGCCTGGAGACGCTGATGCAGGGCAAGACGGTGATCGCCATTGCCCACCGGCTGTCGACCATTGCGCGGATGGACCGGCTGGTGGTGCTGGACAAGGGGCGGATTGTCGAGAGTGGCAGCCACAGTGAGCTGCTGGAGCAACAGGGGTTGTATGCCCGGCTGTGGCATCACCAGACCGGGGGGTTTGTCGGGGTGGACTGATCCAGGCTACGGCGAGCTTCTGCGCTGTGTCGCGATGGGCTGCACAGCAGCCCTCGAAGGCCCGAAATGCAAAAAGCCCCCGGCTTTATCAGCGCGGGGGCTCTTCGCAGAATGTGGCGGTGAAGAAGGGATTTGAACCCTTGATACGATTTCTCGTATACACACTTTCCAGGCGTGCTCCTTCGACCACTCGGACACTTCACCGTTTCTCTTCAAGCCTTGCGGCCCGTCGAGGTGCGCTAATTTAGTGAAAGTGCTTTCCTTTGGCAAGCATTTTTTTCAGTTTTTTCATGTATTTGCATTTGAGCCCCGGTGAACGCTGACCGACCAGTCAGCCTTGCTGCTTTACCTGGCCTCTGGCGCTGGGTAACGTCGTCGCCACGCCAACAAAAGGACTCTGCCATGAGCGAGCTGATTACCTACCACGCCGAAGACGGCATCGCCACCCTGACCCTGAACAACGGCAAGGTCAACGCCATCTCGCCGGATGTCATCACCGCCTTCAATGCCGCGCTCGACCGCGCTACTGAAGAGCGTGCCGTGGTGATCATTACCGGGCAGCCAGGCATTCTGTCGGGCGGTTACGACCTCAAGGTGATGACCAGCGGCCCTCAAGCGGCCATCAGCCTGGTCACTGCTGGCTCCACCCTCGCCCGCCGCCTGCTGTCGCACCCGTTCCCGGTAGTGGTTGCCTGCCCGGGCAATGCCGTGGCCAAGGGCGCCTTCCTGCTGCTGTCGGCCGACTACCGCATTGGCGTCGAAGGGCCGTACAAGGTGTGCCTGAACGAAGTGCAGATCGGCATGACCATGCACCATGCCGGCATCGAACTGGCACGTGATCGCCTGCGTCGCTCGGCTTTCCATCGTTCGGTGATCAACGCCGAGGTATTCGATCCGGTCGCGGCAGTGGATGCCGGCTTCCTCGACAAGGTGGTGCCGGCCGAGCAACTGCAGGAAACAGCACTGGCTGCGGCGCGGGAGTTGAAGAAGCTGAACATGCTGGCGCACAAGAACACCAAGCTGAAGGTGCGCAAAGGGCTGCTGGAGGCATTGGACAAGGCGATCGAGCTGGACCAGCACCACATGGGTTGACCCGACAGGCTCACACCAAGGTTTGCCGCAGCCAGTGCACACCCGTACACTGCCCGGCGACTGTCTGGTGTGAGTCGTACCATGCTTTATTCGTTGCGCATGCTCCTGCTGGCGCTGCATTTTCTTGCCGTTGGCGCCGTGGGCCTGGTCATTGGCCTGTGCCGCCCCTTCAACCCCGATAACAGCCGGGTGTTTGCCCACCTGTACAGCCGGCCAGCCACCTGGCTGATGCGCATCAAGGTCAAGGCCGAGGTCGGGCCGCTGTGGGACCACCCTCCCGGGTGCGTGATTGTCGCCAACCACCAGTCCAACTTCGACCTGTTCGTATTGGGCCAGGTGGTACCACAACGCACCGTGGCCATCGGCAAGAAAAGCCTGGGCTGGATCCCGCTGTTCGGCCAGCTGTTCTGGCTGGGCGGCAACGTGCTGATCGACCGCAAGAACGCCTACCAGGCGCGCAAGGCGCTGCAAAAGACCACGCGGGTGCTGCAGGACGACACCTCCATCTGGATTTTCCCTGAAGGCACGCGTAACGCCGGCGAGCAGCTGATGGCCTTCAAGAAAGGCGCGTTTCACATGGCCATCGAGGCCGGTGTGCCGATCGTGCCGGTATGCGTCAGCCGCTATGCCAGGCGCATGAGCCTGAACAGCTGGCGCCAGCGCACGGTGATCGTGCGCTCGTTGCCACCCATCGTCACGGCGGGCATGACCCAACAGGACATCCCGGCGCTGATCGAGCAGTGCCGGGGGCAGATGCAGCAGTGCATCGACCGCATGGAACACGAGCTGGCCTGAAGCGGGTTGCTCTTGGGCCGGGTACGGCCCAAGCTGTAACCCGTGTTCAACCGGAATAAGCGGGCAACCATGGGTCGTGTCGTGGCATCGGCGGTGTACAGCGCCGGCAGAAAGGTCACCAACATCAGCATCGACGAAGGCAGCGAGTGGGCGCGCAAGCCGGGGCACTTCGTGTGGATCGGCCTGGAAGAGCCCAATGCCGAGGAGCTGGCCAACCTGCAGTGCCAGTTCAACCTGCACGAACTGGCCATTGAAGATGCCCTTGAAAAGCACAGCCGGCCCAAGCTGGAAACCTTCGGTGACGCGCTGTTCATCGTCACCTATTCGCCGGTGCGCCACGAAGGCAAGCTGGAGTTTATCGAAACCCATATCTTCGCTGGCAACGGCTACATCATCACCTGCCGCAACGGCCACTCCAAGTCCTACGCCATGGTGCGCCAGCGCTGCGAGGCACGGCCATTGCTGCTGGAGCACGGCGAAGACTTCGTACTGTACGCCCTGCTCGACTTCGTGACCGAAAACTATCAGCCGGTCAGCGAAGCCATTCATGGCGAGATCGAAGAGCTGGAACAAAGCGTGCTGGGGGGCTCGCTGCAGGAGGACGACATCCGCCGCCTGCACAGCCTGCGCCGCGACATCCTGCGTCTGCGCCGTTATGTGGCGCCGATGGTGGAAGTGAGCGAAGAGCTGCAACGCCTGAGCTTCCCGTTCATCGACAAGAACATGCGGCCCTACTTCCGTGATGTGCAGATACATGTGACGCGGCAGATGGAAGACCTGGCCGGCATCCGCGACATCGCCAGCCAGACCATCGAGATCGGCATGCTGCTGGAGTCGTCACGGCAAAGCATCGTTCAGCGCAAGTTCGCGGCCTGGGCAGCGATTTTGGCGTTCCCCACGGCCATTGCCGGGGTCTACGGGATGAACTTCCAGAACATGCCGGAACTGGCTTGGCACTATGGGTATTTCGGGGTGCTGGGTGTAATCGGGCTGGGGTGTGCGGGGTTGTACGCCAGCTTCAAGAAGTCGGGCTGGCTTTGAGATTGTGGGGGCCGGTTTGCGGCCCCCAGCTTCTTAAGCCGCGTCGTGCTTGCTCACCGGCTGCTGGATAAAGCGCAACATCCACTCCCCCACCAGGTCGCCCTGGTGCTCGGTGGCCAGGCTGGCCACGGCCTTGTGGTACACCTCATCTCCCAGGAATTCCTGACGCGCATCCAGCAGTGCGCGGGAATAGTCGTGCACGAACTCCGGGTGGCCCTGGAAGCACAGCACCTGGTCACGAATGTGGTACGCCGCATTCGGGCAGAAGTCGCTGGAAGCAATCACCGTGGCGCCTTCCGGCAACTCGGTCACCTGGTCCTGGTGGCTGATCAGCAAGGTCAGCTCCGACACTTCAGGGTCCATCCACGGCGCATGGGCCGCCAGCGAGTAGCGATGGATGCCCACGCCCCAGCCCTTGTCGGCCCGCTCGGCCTTGCCACCCAGGGTCAATGCCAGCAACTGGTGGCCAAAACACACCCCCAGCAGCTTCTCGCCACGTTCGTACAATTTCAGCAGGTAGGCCTTGAGGGTCTGGATCCACGGGTCGGAACCAAACGAGTCAGCCTTGCTACCCGTCACCAGGTAGGCATCGAACACTTCACTGTCGGCGGGATAATCGCCGTTCATCACGTTGTACACACGGAATTCGGCGGCGATCGGCTGACGCGAGAAGAGCTGCTCGAACATCCTGCCGTAGCCCTGGTACTGCGCGGTCAACTCCGGTCGCAGGACATCGGTTTCAAGGATGCAAACGCGTAACGACATAGGGGTAGTCCTGAACGACATGGGTGGGAATCTGCTGTAGAGACTGACGCGAAAGACACGTACAAGCAAGTAGGCTGCACTGACGAACGGTCACATTTCGTCGGCGCCCGCCTGGTACTTGCGCCACTGTCTAGCCAGAGCATGCCAGCCGACTGGCACATAGCCTCATAGCAAAAAGAAATCAACGACCAACATTATTAGAAGAAAGGGTTCTCAAACATGGATGCCACACACCCTACTGTTGGTTGTATATCCACTTTCAAGAGGCAGGCAGTTCAGGCGCCACGCGGCGTCGCTGCGATCGACCCGAAGTGCGACAAGGAAGCCAACGGGTATTCAGGAATAACAAAAAGAAGGCGGTCCGCCATGTTCAGACAATCGAAAATTCGCCAAGCTGGGCTCATTCTCTTCGCCACCACTTTACTGCTGATTTTGCCGAACCTGACACGCTTGTTCGGCTGACAGTGGCGATGGCGCCAACGGGCAGTACACAGGTAACCTGCTGGCCTTGATGGTCGGAGATTGCCCATGCGCCACTGCCTTGCCTTGTTAGCGTTGCTCCTGAGCCTGCCGCTGTCGGCGGCGCAGCTGCACCTTGAGCTGGGCGCCAATACGCGCCAGTGGAGCAGCGCCGAACTGCTTGGCCATCCGCAGGCTCGGGATATCAGCATCGAACAAGACGTTTCCTACAAGCGCCCCATGCACTATCGGGCGGTGCCGTTGGCCACGCTGCTAAAAGGCGTCAGCGCCAGTGATCACCTGCAGGCCGTGGCGCTGGATGGCTTTGCCGCTGAAATGCCCGCTGCGCCACTGCTGCAGCAAGGGCCGGCACAGGCCTGGCTGGCGGTGGAAGACCCAGGCCAGCCGTGGCCGGCACTGGGCCAGGGCAAGCCGAGCGCGGGGCCGTTCTACCTGGTGTGGACTGCGCCGCAGGCCAGTGGCATCCGCCCGGAGCAGTGGCCGTTCCAGATTTCCACCATTCGCAAGCTCGCGCCGGTGGCGCAGCGTTTTCCCGCGTTGCTGCCCGACCCCAAGCTGCCCGCCGACAGCCCGGTGCTGCAGGGTTTTGCATTGTTCCAGCAGAATTGCCTGGCGTGCCATCGGCTGAACGGTGCAGGGGATGCGCAGGTGGGGCCGGATTTGAATGTGCCGCACAACCCTACCGAGTATTTTCGGCCAGAATACCTGCGCAAGCTGATTCGGAACCCGCAAAGCCTTCGGCAATGGCCGCAAGCGAAGATGCCGGGGTTTGACGAACGTGTGTTGAGTGAACAGGAGCTGGATGCGTTGCTGGCCTATCTGGGGCATATGGCCAAGCGCAGGCCTTGACGCCCGCGTGTGCTTCTTCGCGGGCGAGCCCGCGAAAAAGGCAACACAATACACTCAGGCAATCGGTCGCTCATGCTTGACGCCCCACCCTTCCACCTCCCCCCCATAAGGTGTCACCAACTGCTCGAAGGCCTCTTCAAAGTCGCCAATCCCGCCATAGGTGGCATACATGACCTTGCTCAGTTCCAGGTGCCAGGCACCGTCGCCCAGCTCCTTCACCTGGGCATTGAGCGATTCGCCACGAAACTGCCCGGCCGCGCGGCGGGCCCCTGCTTCGTCGGGGAACACGGCATAGAACTCGATGGGGTGGATCTGGGTGAAGTCGAACCCGCCTGCTTTCATCTGGCGCAGGACGTTGCTGCTGATATCGTCGTTCTGGCTGCTCATGAATCGTCCTCCTGAATAATGCTATGGATAGACTTTCCGTGCACTACGCACCTGCCGGCAGTCATTGGCCGGGCAGTTCGAGCTGATGCAAGACGCGAATTGAAGCGGTGCCAACCCGCAGAATAGGCGGCACCTTCCAGTAGCGTAGTGCCTGCAAAGGCGCCACGCAAACGTGTGGGTCAGGGTGCTTCGTGAATGCTGGTGATGGTCACGCCGCTATGCTCTTTCAGCCAGCGGGCGGTAGGGGAAATGGTGCGGTCCTGGAAGTCGTTGAGGTCCAGCTCGTCCATCACCGGGAACAGGTGCGAACGGATGGCCCGCGCGGCGTCCTCTTCGCTGGGACAGTGCTCGGCCCGCAGGGTCATGGTGGACGGTTCGCCTTTCTGATCGGCAAAGATGACTTCCCACGCTTTCATTGAACGAGCCCTCTCAATTCAAGAACACCAGTTGGTGTGATGCCTGAATAACTGACCTTGAGGCTGAGAGAATGTTCAGTCAGGGAAGATTTGTGCCGGGCCCATCGCCGGCAAGCCAGCTCCCACAGGTACGGCACAGGATCTGAAACCTGTGCCGTACCTGTGGGAGCTGGCTTGCCGGCGATGGGCCGCATAGCGGCCCCCGCTTTACTTCGGTGTACCGTGCACTACACCGGCAGTGTTATCCAGCAGGCTCTTGGTCGCGGTCTGAATGTACGCTTCGAGCTTCTTGAGCATTTCCGGCTGGTCCGGGCTTTCGATCAGCTCAGCCTTGAACTCGCTGCCCAGCTGGTAGCGGTACATACGCGGGCTCATGTCCTTGGACTCGATCAGGATGCGGTCACCCTGTACCAGCCCCACGATCTGCTCGCTGCCCGACGGCTTGATCATGCCCACACCCTGGTCGCCTTCAGGCAGGTTGAGCAGGTCGCGGCCCCAGCACTGGTGACGGGTCTGGCCACCCAGGCGGCCCATGATGGTCGGCACGATATCGACCTGGGTACCCACGGTGTGATTCACCGCACCGAACTTCTCCTGAATGCCCGGGGCAATCAGCAGCAGCGGTACGTTGAAACGGCCCAGGTCCAACTCGGTGACCTGCTGGTGGTTGCCAAAGCCATGGTCGCCGACGATGACGAACAGGGTTTCCTTGAAGTAAGGCTCTTTACGCGCCTTCTCGAAGAACTGGCCCAGCGCCCAGTCCGAATAGCGCATGGCGGTCAGGTGCTCATCCAGGCGGCCCTGGCCTGTGACCTTCTCGACCGGCAGGTCTTTCGGCAGCGCATAAGGCGTGTGGTTGGACAGCGTCTGCAGCAGCGCGTAGATCGGCTTCTTGCCGTCGTGCTTGGCCAGTTCCTCGTTACCGCGGTCGAACATGTCCTGGTCGGACACGCCCCAGGTCGGGTCGGAGAACACCGGGTTGACGAAGTCGTTACGGCCGATGAAGGTGGTCATGCCCTGATTGCCGAAGAACCCGGACTGGTTGTCCCAGGCAAAGTCGCCGTTGTAGACGTACACATCGTCGTAGTCGCGGGCGCTGAGCAGGGCCGGCAGGCCAGACAGCTTGTGGCCGCCTTCCGGGGTTTGCATCAGGTACTCGAAGCCTGGCAGGTTGGGGAAGCACGCCATGGTGGCAAACATGCCCTGGTGGGTATGGGTGCCGTTGGAGAAGAAGCGGTCGAACAGCAGGCCTTCTTTGGCCAGCTTGTCGAAGTACGGGGTGATGTTGTTGGGGCTGCCCAGCGCGCCTACCGAATGGCCGGCGAAGCTCTCCATGAGGATCACCACCACGTTCTTGATCGGCAGGGTGCGGTCAGCCGGCGGCACGAAGTCGCGGCGGATGGCGGCCTCGTCGGCATCGACCAGGGTGTCGTTGGCGGTCAGCAGCTGTTCGCGCACGCTTTGCGTGGCCACGTTCTGCTCCAGCACCGGCTTCCAGATGTTGGCGCGGTCTTCGCCGAAGCGGCTCTTGGCGGCGTCGATCAGGGTCAGGGTGCCGTTCAGGCCCAACTGGTTGACGAAGTTGGAGTCGGTGGTGAAAGCATCACCCCAACGCATCGGCGGCCCTTGGCGCAGGGTGCCACGGGCAGCGACCACGGCCACCAGCAAAATCACCATGAACACCGCCAGGCGGTTGTACCACGGTGCAACGCGCTGCACGCCCTCACCCCGGGTGGCACGGTCGATACCCTTGAACAGCAGGCTCAACAGCCAGGTGCCGAAGGCCCAGGCCAGCAGGTAGCGCACCACCGGGAAACCGTACCAGAGCATGCTCATGACGGTTTTCGGGTCTTCCTTGATGTACTGGAACACCAGGCCGTTGAGGCGCTGGTGGAACTCGCGGTAGAAGTCCATCTCCATCAGGCCGAGGAACATCACCACGCTGGAGGTGAGGGTCAGCCAGAAGCGGAACACGCCACGCCGGGCCATGGCCCAGGGGCTGAGGATCGCCAGCAGCAGCGGGATGCTGAGGTACACCACCACCCGCAGGTCGAAGCGCAAGCCGTTGAGGAAGCCTTCGGCTACCGTGGAATACGGCGTATCGCCGACCATGTCGCTGTTGTAGACCAGCAGCGCCAGGCGCACCAGGCTGAGCATCAGCATGATCACCAGGCCACTGAGCAGCGTGTAGGCCAGGTGGGATTTCAGGGGCGGCGAAAACGACGTTCGCGCGCCCTGTTGCTTCAAGGCGTCCGTGTTAGCCATGAATGGGAAGGTCCTAGGATTGCGGTTTGCGAAGAGGCGCTGGCGCTAGACCAACGCAGCATTGTGCGGGTGCGGATTCTGTTTAAACCAATGTGAAAATTTTGTCACCGGGGTGTTGCGGGTTTTGTCTGTGCCGGCCTTTCAGATGCGCACATTTCCCCGCGGCCCCGCGATGGCCCAAATCACCAGGCCCACCACCGGCAGCAAAGCGATCAGCAAGATCCACAACACTTTGATGCCCACCTCGCTGCCACTCTTGATCACATTGAGGATGGCCCAGATATCCAGCGCCAGGATGATCAGCCCTACCAGGCTGTTGAATGTCGACCCCATGCTAAAACTCCTGTCAAAAGGCTTTGCTGCACAGCATAGTCAGCTATCGCGCCGATAGAAGCGAATCCTTGGCGATAGGCGCAGGTCTCTGAGTAGACTGCCGGTATTCATTGATTCGAGGTTCGTATGCCCCCCGCCCACACGCAAAGCGCCGCCCCACCCTCACTGCTGAACGCCTGGCGCCAGCAGGCCGTGAACACCCCTTGGCTCAGCGCCGGTCTCGGCCTTAGCCTGCTGGCGGTGGTCATGCTGCTGGGCGCCAGCGTGTGGAACGCGGTGAACGGCGACCACGCCGATAACCTGCACCTTGCCGTGCTGGGCGGGTTGTCCGGCTTTGGCGCTACCGCCCTGGGTGCTGTGCTGGCGGTGGTGCTGCGCGATGTCAGCGCCCGCACCCAGGATGTAATGCTGGGCTTTGCCGCCGGCATGATGCTGGCGGCCAGCTCGTTTTCGCTGATTCTGCCGGGCCTGGATGCGGCCCGCGAGATTACCGGCAACGGCCCGGCTGCGGCCTTTACCGTGGTGCTGGGCATGGTGTTGGGCGTGCTTTTGATGCTGGGCCTGGACCGCTTCACCCCGCACGAGCATGAAAGCACCGGTCCCTGCGGCCCCGAAGCCGAGCGCATCAGCCGGGTGTGGCTGTTCGTGCTGGCGATCACCCTGCACAACCTGCCTGAAGGCATGGCCATCGGCGTGAGCTTCGCCAATGGCGACATGAACATCGGCCTGCCGCTGACCAGCGCTATCGCCATTCAGGACATCCCTGAAGGGCTAGCAGTGGCCCTGGCCTTGCGCGCCACCGGGCTGTCGAGCCTCAAGGCAGCGCTGGTGGCTGTAGGCTCAGGATTGATGGAGCCGCTGGGGGCGGTGATCGGGCTGGGGATATCCACCGGCTTCGCCCTGGCCTACCCGATCAGCATGGGGCTGGCGGCAGGGGCGATGATCTTTGTGGTCAGCCACGAGGTGATACCCGAAACCCACCGCAACGGGCACCAGACGGCGGCGACGTTGGGATTGATGGGTGGGTTTGCGGTGATGATGTTTCTGGATACCGCGCTGGGCTGAAGTTTTGGGTTGGCTGTACAGGCCCTATCGCCGGCAAGCCAGCTCCCACAGGATCACCACAGGGCTTGAAACCTGCTCGTACCTATGGGAGCTGGCTTGCCGGCGATAGGGCCATCAGCCTTTAGATGTGTACAGCGACTTTCAAAGCTTCCAGGGCCGGTTCAACCTTGATACCCACCTCTGCCCCCAGCTCCAGCACCCGAGCCAGGTCTTGCTGCCCCACCATCACCATCTGCAGCTCGTCATCCAGCAACTGGCTGAAGTTCAGCAGCACATAACCCCCCGCCTCTTTGTTCAACGCCCCCATCTGCACCTGAATGCGGTTGAGCGCAGTCAGTGGCTCGGTACGGGCCAGCTGCTTGGGCTTGAGGGTGAACGGCACGCTATTGTCGAACGAGTCGCTGATCTGCTGGAACAGGTCCTGGTAGCTGTCGGCCTGGAACACCACGGTGTCTGGCAGGCTGCCCAGCACCACCCATTCACCCAGCGGAATCGGGAACGTGTCGTCGTAGTTGATATCGGGGTTGGCGGCCAGGAAAGCAGCCGGGTCGGCATAGGCCTGGGCGGCCTCGTCGGCGATACGCTCGATGTCGGCCTCGCGCATGCAGCCAGCGCCAATGAGGCTGATGAATTCGAGCAACTGAGTTTTCATGAAAGGGGGCCTGCGACGGGTGAAAAGTCGCCAAGGATAGCCGCAAATGCCCCCAGGTGGTTAGCCGGCCAGCGCTTGCAGGCGGGCGGCGGCGTCTACGGCCCCCATGGTTTGCGCCGCCATCAGCGCAGTGGCGCCGCGGGCATCCTGGCGCGCCGGGTCGGCGCCTTGGGCCAGCAGGTAGTCGAGGATCTCGCTGCGATTGAACATGGCCGCCAGCATCAACGCCGTGCGCCCGTCCTGCGCAGCAGCGTCTACAGGGACACCGTGCTCAAGCAACAACCGGATCATTGCCAGGTCTCCCTTGAAGGCGGCCCCGGCGATAGGCAGCTGGCCGTTGTCGTTGGCAATCAACGGGTCGGCATCGCGGGCCAGCAGCACGCGCACTGCTTCGTGGTGGCCGTGGTAGCTGGCCAGCATCAGCAGGGTATCGCCCTTATGGTTGCGCAGGTTGGCCGGCAGGCCGCTGGCGAGCAGGCGCTCAAGCATTTCGGCATCGCCCTGGCGGGCACGTTCGAATACCTGCTCGGCGAATGCGGCGGTTTCGTCGTCGGTCATGGTGGCGGGGGCGGTCTGGCGGGTCATCGGAACCTCCTGGCATAAATGATTGCCCAAGTGTTTGTCAGGCACGCCATTGGGGTCAAAGGTTCAGTTTCTATGGGGCCGATAGGCAATGCCTGACTCGTGCAAAATGCACTGTGCAAAATGCATGACCATGCAACCTGCACGGTGGCGCCTTCGTAGAGTTTCCGTAAAGCCCTGTATTTAATGGATTTTTCATGAAATTCAGATCTGGCACGGCTGCTGCAATTATCTACTCATGTCTGCCACACAACAGCCAGG
Organism: Pseudomonas sp. RV120224-01b; assembly: GCF_003208145.1. Classification (NCBI taxonomy): domain Bacteria; kingdom Pseudomonadati; phylum Pseudomonadota; class Gammaproteobacteria; order Pseudomonadales; family Pseudomonadaceae; genus Pseudomonas; species Pseudomonas sp. RV120224-01b. The sequence goes on from NZ_QKMQ01000008.1 coordinate 21,559, forward strand.
AGTTGATATGGACCTCATCCAGCAAAAGTTCGTCTCGGTATTTTCTGCTTACCAGGTCAATACCCAGGCCCGCCCCGATGGCGGCGTGCTGCTGACCCTGCGCGCAGCCGATGGCAAGGTTACCCGCCGGGTGCTGACCTATGCGCAACTGCACAGTGCCGAGCAGCTGTCCTGGGCGATCAGTGCCATTCGCCGTGACCTGGCTGAACAGGCCAGTGAACTGCCGGTGATTTCGATGCTGCAAAGCCAGCAGCGGTTTGCTTTGCCGACCTACCGCTGAGTTTTGTGATGTTGCTACTGGCCTCATCGCCGGCAAGCCAGCTCCCACATTGACCGCGCCAACCTCAAGGCCTGCGCATATCCTGTGGGAGCTGGCTTGCCGGCGATAGGGCCGTCCAAGCAATTACAACTCGTCAATCCCCAGAAACGCCCGCGCAGTCACATCCCCGGTAAACCGCGCCTGCACACCCTGCTCGCTGCCATACAACCGCAGCGCCAGGCAAAACGGCGTATCCCCCAGCTCTACCCAACGCCGCGTCCCCGCAGGCACCACCAACCGGTCACCCTTCTCGCACAGCACCGAATACACCCGGTCGCCCAAACGCAGGCCAACCTGCGCACGCCCGCTGACTACGGCAAACACCTCTTCGGCGTCATGCACATGTTCATCGCGCACATCGACCTGCGCCGGGTCGTCACCGTCGCGGTTCAACAGCACGAATGCCTTGCTGCCATGCGCCGTCATCAACTGGTCCAGATGCTCACGGCATGCGTCCAGCACCTCGCCTTCGGCCGTACCAGGGCGCACCCGCAAGCCATGCCCGGCATGCACAAAACGCACGCCCTGCTCGGCCAGGGTGGCGACGATATCGTCGTGGTGCGTCAGCACCTTGTTCGGCAGTTCCGGGCTGGAGGGGTGGAAAACGCTGAGAATGCTCATCAGGGGCGGGTCCTGGTCGGTTGCGAACAAAGGGCAATGATAACGGCTGCGGCCAAGGCTGCGGCACTGGCCATACCAAAGGTGAAGGTGGGGCCCAGCAGTTTCCAGCTGTAGCCCGAATACAACGCCCCCAATGCGCCCCCGGTACCCGACAGCGCCGCATACAGCGCCTGGCCCTGGCCTTGTTGGCGGGCGCCAAAGCTGGCCTGCACGAAGGCGATGCTGGCGGCATGGAAGCAGCCAAAGGTGGCCGCGTGCAGCAACTGGGCAAAGATCAGCACGGCCGGCTCACCTGCCAGGTTGCCCAGCAACAGCCAGCGTACGGCCGCCAGCAGGAAACTGGCCAGCAACACCCGCTGCACGCTGAAGCGGGCAAACAGGCGGCTCATGACCATGAACATCAGCACTTCGGCCACCACCCCCAGCGCCCACAGCAAGCCGATGGCTCCACGGCTATAGCCCAGGTGCTCCAGGTGAAGGGTCAGAAAGGTGTAGTAAGGCCCATGGCTGAGCTGCATCAGCGCCACGCAAGCGTAGAACGCGATCACCCCGGGGGCGAGCAACTGCTGCAAAAAACCACCGGCGCTGCTGCGCTCACCTTGCTCCACCGGCTGGGCATTGGGTACCCACAGGCTGGCGGCGACAATGCCGGCCATGATGGTGACCAGCGCTACGGGGTAGATGTCCAGGCTCAGCCATTCGAACAGGCGGCCCAGGCCGACCACGGTCAGGATGAAGCCGATCGAGCCCCACAGGCGCACCTGGCTGTAGCGCGACGTTTGCCCGTGCAGGTGAGCCAGGGTAATGACCTCGAACTGGGGCAGTACCGCGTGCCAGAAGAACGCGTGCAGGGCCATTACCAGCGCCAGCCACGCGTAACTTTTGCCGAAGAAGATCAGGGCGAAGGTGGCCAGGGTGCACAACGCCCCCAGGCGCACGATCAGCAGGCGCTGGCCGGTGCGGTCGCCCAGCCAGCCCCACAGGTTGGGGGCAACGCAGCGCATCAGCATGGGGATGGCCACCAGCTCGCCGATGCGTGCCGGGGAGAAACCCAGGTGGTCGAAGTACAGCGCCAGGAAAGGGGCAGTGGAGCCTAGCAGAGCGAAGTAGAAGAGATAGAAGCTGGACAGGCGCCAGTAGGGGATCGGGGGCATGGGTTCAGCCAATCATGTTGTTACCTGTATCGGCCTCTTCGCAGGAGTGCCCGCGAAGAGGCCGATACAGGCGGATCAGAGCTGGCGCAGCACCGGGGTATTCACCTTCACATCAGCATTCTGCGCACGGTGACGCAGCAGGTGGTCCATCAGCGCGATGGCCATCATCGCCTCGGCGATCGGCGTAGCGCGGATGCCCACGCACGGGTCGTGGCGGCCTTTGGTGATGACGTCCACCGGGTTGCCGTCGATGTCGATCGAACGGCCCGGGGTGGTGATGCTGGAAGTCGGCTTCAATGCCAGGTGAGCAACGATCGGCTGGCCCGACGAAATGCCACCCAGGATGCCGCCGGCGTTGTTGCTGAGGAAGCCTTCCGGGGTCAACTCGTCACGGTGTTCGGTACCACGCTGGGCAACGCTGGCGAAGCCGGCGCCAATTTCCACGCCCTTGACCGCGTTGATGCTCATCAGCGCGTGGGCCAGCTCTGCGTCCAGACGGTCGAAGATCGGTTCGCCCAAACCCGGCATCACGCCTTCGGCCACCACGGTGATTTTGGCACCCACCGAATCCTGGTCCCGGCGCAGCTGGTCCATGTAGGCCTCGAGCTCCGGTACCTTGTCCGGGTCGGGGCTGAAGAAAGCGTTCTGCTCCACCGATTCCCAGGTCTTGAACGGGATTTCGATCGGGCCCAGCTGGCTCATGTAGCCACGCACGGTAATGCCCTGGGTGGCCAGGTACTTCTTGGCAATGGCACCGGCAGCCACGCGCATGGCGGTTTCGCGGGCCGAGCTGCGGCCACCACCGCGGTAGTCGCGGATGCCGTACTTGTGATGGTAGGTGTAGTCGGCGTGGGCCGGGCGGAACAGGTCCTTGATGGCCGAGTAGTCCTTGGACTTCTGGTCAGTGTTGCGAATCAGCAGGCCGATCGAGCAGCCCGTGGTACGGCCTTCGAACACGCCGGAGAGGATTTCCACCTCGTCGGCTTCCTGACGCTGCGTGGTGTGCCGGCTGGTGCCGGGCTTGCGCCGGTCGAGGTCGTGCTGCAGGTCGGCCAGGGAAATCTCCAGGCCCGGTGGGCATCCATCGACAATGGCGACCAACGCCGGGCCATGGCTTTCGCCAGCGGTGGTGACAGTGAACAGCTTGCCGTAGGTATTGCCGGACATGGACGCTCCGCGAGTTCTGCCTGAGGTGAACGAAAGCAGGCAGTATACAGATGGATTGCCCACCTGTGCTGGCCTCTTCGCGGGCTCGCCCGCTCCCACAGGTACCCCACAATGTTCAAGCCTGTGGTAATCCTGTGGGAGCGGGCAAGCCCGCGAAGAGGACGAACCTGCCATGCACTGCCAGAGAACCTTCCAGAAAACATTGGGTCAAACCACCATCTCCCCATGTAGTACCGCATGATGTCGCGCCTCGTCGCCCTGCTCTTCCTGCTGTGCACCAGCCTGGCCCAGGCCGCCGCCCCCACCGTGCTGCAACGCCCCATCGACCTGGACACCGGCCAGGGCGTGCTGCACGGCAGCCTGCTGTTGCCGCAACAGGCCACGCCGCCGCCGGTGGTGCTGATCATCGCCGGCTCCGGCCCCACCGACCGCGATGGCAACAACCCGGCGTCAGGCCGGGTCGACAACCTCAAGCGCCTGGCCCTGCTGCTGGCCAACGAGCACATCGCCAGCGTGCGCTACGACAAACGCGGGGTGGCCGCCAGCCAGCCGGCCACGCCTGACGAGCGCGACCTCAGCGTGGAGCGCTATGTCGCGGATGTGGTCGCCTGGAGCCACAAGCTGAAAGCCGACCCCCGCTTCGGCCAGCTGATCCTCGTTGGCCACAGCGAGGGCGCGCTGATCGCCAGCCTGGCCGCCGAGCAGGCAGGCGCCAGTGCGGTGATCACCCTCGCCGGCAGCGGGCGGCCGCTGGCCGAAGTCCTGCGCGAACAGCTGGCCCGTCGCCTGCCGCCAGCGCAACTGGCCGGTGGCAGCGCCCTGCTCGACCGCCTGCAAGCCGGGCAGACCAGCCTGGAAGTGCCCGCGCCGCTGCGCCAGGTGTTCCGTCCCAGCGTGCAGCCGTACCTGATTTCGCTGTTTCAGCAAAACCCGGCAGCCGCCTTTGCCCGTCTGCCCATGCCCGCCTTGATCGTGCAAGGGCGCAACGATGTGCAGGTGAATGTGGCCGATGCCGAACGGCTGAAGGCAGCCAAGCCGGATGCACAGCTGGTGCTGATCGACGGCATGAACCACATGCTACGCATCAGCCCCAAAAGCATGAGCCAGCAGCGCGACAGCTACCTCAACCCAGAACTACCGCTGGCACACGAGCTGGGTGAGCGAATTGTGACGTTCATCCAGCATTTGCCTTCCGCGTAAAGTAATCGGGCTCAGGTCCTTGGCAAGCCTGCCGATACAGCAGGCATAGCCGAGGACTTGCCCTGATGACAATTGCCCCCGCCGCCGTAGAGCCGGCCGAAGAGCCCCAGCCAAGCGCCGCCCTGCCCTGGGCCGACCTTGGTGCCGAACATTTCCAGCTGCTGCGCCTGGCAGCCCTGCCCACCGACCGCAGCACCGGCGCGCGGCCGCTGCGCTTTGTGCAGTTCGGCTATGCCGAGCGCCACGACAAGGCACACAGCCTGTTGCGCATGGAAATCCAGCTGCCCGGACAGAAAGTGCACAAAGAGCAGAACCGCCTGGACATCCGCGTCGACCATGCCGAGCGCCTGGTACGTATCGGCAATGAACATGGCCTGCAACTGGAACCGGTGAACCGTGGTATCGGCCGCTTCATGCTAGCCCAGGCCGTGCAGTGGCTGCAGCGCAAGTGGTCGCACTATCGGGTGGAGGGCATGGCGCTGCCGAGCAAGGATGCGTTGAACGAAGACTCGCGCCTGCGCCGTGACCACTGCTTGCGCGGGGTGGGTATCGAGGTGGAGTACGAGGACAGCCAGCATTTGAAGGGCCGTACCGTGGACATCACCGTGGGCCAGCTCAAGGCCGCCTGGAGCAGCGAGCGGCTGCAGCGGGTGGAGATTCTGGATGCCGCCAACCTGCTGCAGCAGGCCGACCAGCAGTTGCAGGAAAAGGAAGGGCAACTGCGCGAGCGTGATGAGCGGGTGGCCAAATACCAGCGCGAAGACGGCGGGTTGCGCTTTACCATTACCTGCCTGGTGGCGTTTGCGGTGTTTCAGGCGGGGTTGTTGATCTGGATCGCCACCCGCTGAAACCGCGTGAGCCGGTGGAAATTGGGGCCGCCTTGCGGCCCCGAATGGCTCAGACCCGGGCTTTGAACAATTCCTGATGCTGGCGGCACTGCTCGGCCGTCAGCATGAACACCCCATGCCCGCCGCGCTCGAATTCCAACCAGGCAAAGTCCACCTCAGGGTACAGCGCCTCGACATGCACCTGGCTGTTGCCCACCTCGACAATCAGCAAGCCCTTGTCAGTCAGATGGTCTGCCGCTTCAGCCAGCATGCGCCGCACCAGGTCCAGGCCGTCGTTGCCGCAGGCCAGGCCCAGCTCGGGCTCATGGTGGTACTCGGCCGGCATGTCATCGAAGTCTTCGGCATCGACATACGGCGGGTTGGACAGGATCAGGTCGAAACGCTGCCCCGGCAGGCCGCCAAAACCGTCACCCTGCACGGTGTACACGCGGCCGTCGAGGCCGTGGCGTTCGATGTTCTGGTTGGCCACTTCAAGCGCCTGGAACGACAGGTCAGCCAGCACCACCTCGGCCTCGGGGAACACGTCGGCAGCTACGATGCCGATGCAGCCCGAGCCGGTGCACAGGTCGAGAATGCGCGCAGGCTCGCTGGCCAGCCACGGCTCGAAGCGTTTTTCGATCAGTTCGCCAATGGGTGAGCGCGGTACCAGTACCCGTTCGTCGACGATGAACGACATGCCGCAGAACCAGGCCTCGCCCAGCAGGTAGGCGGCAGGCACGCGTTCTTCAATGCGGCGTTTGAGCAGGTGCTGCAGGCGTACCCGCTCGTCGTCCTCGAGCATGCAGTCCAGGTAGCTGTCGGCCACCTCCCATGGCAGGTGCACCGCACCCAGCACCAGCAGGCGGGCCTCGTCCCAGGCGTTGTCGGCACCGTGGCCGAAGAACAGGTCGTGCTCGTGGAAGCGGCTGACCGCCCAGCGGATGTAGTCGCGCAGCGTGCGCAGACGGGATGTGATCACGGGGTACTCCTATTTCAGACCGGACAAAAGTCTAACAGCCCCACCCGCACATTTGTTCCTTTGCCTTACCCAAAGGCTAGCCACAGGCCAGTAACCATGCCGCTTGCGTTGTCAACCATTCCCATTGGCGCCAAGGCAGGGGACAATAGGTATACAAAAGCCCTATCCAAGGAGCCCTTGATGTCCGTTCCAACCACGATGTTCCGCCTCACTGGCCGCGACTACCCGCCGGCCAAGCTGAGCCACGCCAGCCTGATCATCATCGATGCGCAAAAGGAGTACCTCAGTGGTCCCCTGCAGCTGTCGGGCATGGACGAGGCCGTGGCCAACATCGCCAGGTTGCTCGACGCCGCGCGCAAAAGCGGCCGTCCGATCATCCATGTACGCCACCTGGGCACTGTCGGTGGCCGCTTCGACCCACAGGGCCCGGCCGGCCAGTTCATTCCGGGGCTGGAGCCCCAGGAAGGCGAAATCGTCATCGAAAAGCGCATGCCTAACGCGTTCAAGAACACCAAACTGCACGAAACCCTGCAGGAGCTCGGCCACCTGGACCTGATCGTCTGCGGTTTCATGAGCCACTCCAGTGTCAGCACCACCGTGCGCCGCGCCAAGGACTATGGTTACCGGTGCACCCTGGTGGAAGACGCCTCGGCAACCCGCGACCTGGCCTTCAAGGACGGGGTAATCCCGGCCGCACAGATCCACCAGTGCGAAATGGCCGTGATGGCCGACAACTTCGCTTGCGTGGCCCCCACCGCCAGCCTGATCTAAGGGGCTGGGCACGACCGCCCGGCAGCCGGGCGGAACCCGATGGGCGGCAGCAGGTCGAATTCCGGATATCCACAGAGGAGAGCGGAATGAAGCTTAAAGGCAGTTTCGACGCCAAGCGCCTGCGCCCGCGCCAACCGCGTAACTGGGGCGCCCGCCTGGCGGCCGGCCTGTCGGCCCTGCTGGCGACCTTGGGCGTGCTGCTGGCCATGGCCGGTGTTGCCGGCCTGCTGGGTAACTACCCTGCCCTGCAAGAACTCAATGCCAACAAGCCGCTGTCCAGCATCCTCACCGGGGCTGGCTTGTTGCTGCTTTGGCTGGGTGTGCGGTTTTGGCGGCGCAGCCGTATTCGCTTGCGTCGCGGGCGGGAATTGAACCTCTCGCCACACCTGATGAAGAAGCATGATTGATGGCTTGGTATCACCTGCGCCCCACAGTCGCGTAAACTACGCCGCCAACGTGGAGGCATCATGCAAGACGACGATTTTTCCCTGTTCAAGGCCGAAGTGCGCGGCGTAAAGCAAATCCGCCACGACCGTGCCGAAGTCGGCAAGCCCAAGGCCGACCGCCAGCAGCTGGCTGGCCTTCGCCAGGCAGCGACAGTGCGCAGTGACAAGGCCCTGGTCATCGACGGCATGTCCGATCAGTTTGTTATCGACGTAGGCGCCGAAGACGAACTGATGTGGCGCCGCGACGGCGTGCAGGAAGGCCAGTTGCGCAAGCTGAAACTGGGGCAAATCCCGTTCGAAGGCAGCCTCGACCTGCACGGCATGACCGTGGAAAAGGCCCGCGAAACCCTGTGGGACTTCATCGCCGAAGCCACCAAGCTGGAAGTGCGCTGCGTGCGGGTGACCCACGGCAAGGCCGCACGCCTGGACGGCAAGCGCCCGATGATCAAGAGCCACGTCAACACCTGGCTGCGCCAGCACCCGCAGGTGCTCGGTTTTGCCTCGTGCAGCGCCCGCCACGGCGGCACCGGCGCGGTGTATGTGATGCTCAAGCGAACCATGCTCGAAGGCCGCGACGAGTAACGCCGCGCTTGCAGCGCCGCCCGCACCGCCGTACCCTTCGTTTTTGCGATTTTTTCCCACAGGTAGATCCATGTCCCTGGAACAGAACTACACCGAGATCCTCAGCCAGATTGGCGAGGACGTCTCCCGTGAGGGCCTGCTCGACACGCCCAAGCGGGCTGCAAAGGCGATGAAGTACCTTTGCCGCGGTTATGAGCAAACACTGGAAGAAGTCACCAACAACGCTTTGTTCAGCTCTGACAACAGCGAAATGGTGCTGGTCCGGGACATCGAGCTGTATTCGATGTGCGAACACCACATGCTGCCGTTCATCGGCAAGGCACACGTTGCCTACCTGCCCAAGGGCAAGGTACTGGGCCTGTCCAAGGTTGCGCGTATCGTCGACATGTACGCCCGCCGCCTGCAGATCCAGGAAAACCTCAGCCGCCAGATCGCCGAAGCCGTGCAGCAGGTAACCGGTGCCGCCGGCGTGGCCGTGGTGGTCGAAGCCAAGCACATGTGCATGATGATGCGCGGTGTCGAGAAGCAGAACTCGACCATGATCACTTCGGTGATGCTGGGTGAGTTCCGCGAGAACGCCGCCACCCGCAGCGAGTTCCTCAGCCTGATCAAGTGATTGGCTGCTGACCCCAAGCCGACCCCGCCGGGTCGGCTTTTTCATTTCAGGAGTTGCCCATGATCGTCAAAGCCCTGCGGGTTGGCCTCGGCCAGCTCATCGTGTTCGGCGACTGGATCAGCCGCCCGGCCAAGCGCAAACGCGACGCCGCAGCCCAGGCCCGCGTCGAGCAAGCGGCCAAGGGCCTGGCGCTGTACCAGTTCCACGCCTGCCCGTTCTGCGTCAAGACCCGCCGCACCCTGCACCGGCTGAACGTGCCGGTGGCGCTGCGCGATGCCAAGAACGACCCGGTGCATCGTCAGGCCCTGCAAGAGGGTGGCGGCCGGGTGAAAGTGCCGTGCTTGCGGATCGAGGAAGGTGACAAAGTGACCTGGATGTATGAGTCCAAAGCCATCATTGCCTACCTGGATGAGCGGTTTGCTTCAGTCTGATGATCTGTAGCTTTCCTGCACCGGCCTCTTTGCAGGTTCACCCGCGAAGAGGCCGGTGCAGGCTAAAGATCAACCCACCATCGGCACATGCCGCGGGTGGCTGCTGACCCGCTCCAGCCAGGCCCGTACCGCCGGGTAATCGGCCAGATCGAACCCGCCCTGCTGCGCCACATGGGTGTAGGCATACAACGCCACATCGGCAATCGAATACTGCTCACCTACCAGATACGGCGTCATCTGCAACTGCCGCTCCATCACCTTCAGTGCCTTGTAACCACCCTTGTGCAGCTTGCGGTACTCCTCCAGGCGCTCATCCGGCAGCCCCAGGTAGAACTGGATAAACCGGGCCACGGCAATGTACGGCTCATGGCTGTACTGCTCGAAGAACTGCCACTGCAGCACCTGGGTACGCAAACGCGGTTCGCTGGGCAGGAACTCGCTGCCATCGGCCAGGAAGTTGAGAATGGCATTGGACTCCCACAGGTAACTGCCATCTTCCAGTTCCAGCACCGGCACCTTGCCATTAGGGTTCATCGCCAGAAACTCGGGCGTTTCGGTCTCGCCCTTGAGGATATCCACCGGGTGCCATTCATACGGCCGGCCCAGCAGGCTCAACATCAGCTTGACCTTGTAGCAGTTGCCCGACTGGTAGTCGCCATAGACCTTGTACATTGCCCCTCCCCTTCCAAGCAGTTTTGCATTTGCGCCCAATAGTTGGCGACTGTACGGCTAAAAGCAATGGCCGCTGTATGGCAAGGATCAACCTTGCGCGCTGTAGTCTGAAAAAACTGCTTACACCTTTACAAGGACATTGTTCATGACCGATGCCACCTCCGCACGCCTGCGGCCCCTGGCAGACAGCTCCCCGTCGGCGGTCGTCGCCGGCTTTATTGCCATGCTCACCGGCTATACCAGTTCGCTGGTGCTGATGTTCCAGGCCGGCCAGGCAGCCGGGCTTACCACTGCACAGATTTCGTCCTGGATCTGGGCGCTTTCAATCGGCATGGCGGTGTGCAGCATCGGCCTGTCACTGCGCTACCGCACACCGATCACCGTCGCCTGGTCCACCCCCGGTGCCGCCTTGCTGATCACCAGCCTGGGCGGCGTGAGCTATGGCGAAGCCATTGGCGCCTACATCACCTGCGCCGTGCTGGTGCTCATCTGCGGCCTGACCGGCAGCTTCGAGCGCCTGGTCAAACGCATCCCGGCTTCGCTGGCCTCGGCGCTGCTGGCGGGCATTCTGTTCAAGATCGGCAGCGAAATCTTCGTTGCCGCCCAGCACCGCACGTTGCTGGTGCTGGGCATGTTCTTCAGCTACCTGCTGGTCAAGCGCCTGTCGCCGCGCTACTGCGTGCTGGCCGCGCTGCTGGTGGGCACTGCGTTATCCGGGGCCTTGGGCCTGCTGGACTTCAGCGGCTTCCACCTGGAAGTGGCCAAACCGGTATGGACCACCCCGAGCTTCTCGCTGGCAGCCACCATCAGCATCGGCATTCCGCTGTTCGTGGTAGCGATGACCTCGCAGAACATGCCCGGCGTGGCTGTGCTGCGCGCCGACGGCTACCAGGTGCCGGCCTCGCCACTGATCTCGGCCACTGGCTTTGCCTCGCTGCTACTGGCACCATTCGGTTCGCATGGGGTTAACCTGGCGGCGATCAGCGCGGCGATCTGCACGGGGCCGCATGCCCATGAAGACCCGGCCAAGCGCTACACCGCAGCAGTGTGGTGCGGGATTTTCTATGGCATTGCCGGGGTGTTCGGCGCGACCCTGGCGGCGTTGTTTGCGGCGCTGCCGAAAGAGCTGGTGCTGTCGATTGCCGCCTTGGCGCTGTTTGGTTCGATCATGAACGGGCTGACCGTGGCCATGAGCGAGGCGCGTGAGCGGGAGGCGGCGTTGATCACCTTTATGGTCACGGCTTCGGGGCTGACACTGTTTTCGATTGGCTCGGCGTTCTGGGGGATTGTGGCGGGGGTGGTGACCTTGATGATCCTCAACCCGCGTAAAGCCTGACGGTTTTATGTTGCCTGTGCCGCGAAGAGGCCGGCACAGGCAATAGACATTCCTGGCCCGGCTCACAACCTGAAATGCCCCACCATCCCTTTCAAATCCGTACCCAACTGCGCCAGCTCCACACTGGACCTGGCATTGTCCTGCATCGCCAACGCCGCCTGATCCGCACTGCCGCGAATCTGCGTGACACTGCGACTGATCTCCTCCGCCACCGAGCTTTGCTGCTCGGCCGCGGCGGCAATCTGCTGGTTCATCTGCTGAATCAACGAAACCGCCGCCGCAATGCTGCCCAACGCACTCTCGGTCTGTAGCGCATCTGCCACTGCCAGGCGCACCAGTTCGGTACTGCCGCGAATCTGCGCCACCGACTGCTGGGCGTTGCCACGCAGGCTGGCGACCAGTGTCTCGATCTGCTCGGTAGACTGCCGGGTACGCCGCGCCAAGGCGCGTACTTCATCGGCCACCACGGCAAAACCACGCCCCTGCTCACCCGCACGGGCGGCCTCGATGGCAGCGTTGAGCGCCAGCAGGTTGGTCTGCTCGGCCACGCTCTTGATCACTTCCAGCACATCGCCAATGGTGTGGATTTCGGCGCTGAGGCTGTCGATACCGGCACTGGCCGTTTCCGCCGCCGCCGCCAACTGCTCGATGCGCTGCATGCTCTGACGCACCACCTGTTGCCCCGACTCGACCTTGTCGTCCGCAGCCTGTGCCGCCTGCGCCGCTTCCTCGGCATTGCGCGCCACATCGTGCACAGTGGCGGTCATCTGCTGCATGGCGGTGGCCACCTGTTCGGTTTCCTCTTTCTGGCTGCCCACCTCGCGGTTGGTCTGCTCGGTCACTGCCGACAACGCCTGGGCATTGCCCGCCAGCTGCTCGATACCTTGCTGCAAGCCACTGACAATACCCGACAGGCCCGCCGCCATCTGCTGCATGGCCTGCATCAGTTGCCCCACTTCGTCACGACGTGGCGCCTGGGCGTCGAACCCCAACTCGCCAGCGGCAATGCGCTGGGCACGGGCGATCACATGCTTGAGCGGGCCGACGACCGCACGGGTAATCAGCCAGGCTGCCAGCAAGCCGACAACCAGCGCCAATGCCGTGGCCAGGCCAATAGCTATGGCATTGCGCTGCAGCTCACCCTGCAGCACCTGTTCCTGGCCCAGATAGGCCTGGTCGACCCGGCCGGTGACTTGCTCGGCGCTGGCTTGCAACTGGGCTTTGAGCCCCTGCTCACGGGCCAGCTGGTCGGTGTATTCGTTGAGTTTTTCCGAGAAGCTGCCAATGTGCCCCGCCACCTCGCCCAATACACTCTGGTAGCCGGCATCACTGACCGTACCCTGCAACTGGCCCACCAGGCTGGCGGCTTCCACCGTCTGGGCAATACGTTCCTGGCTTACGCCCTCTTCACCCTTGCGGCTTTTTTCCAGGCGCACCCGCGCTTCGTCCATGGCCTGCAACATCAGCCGCGACACCTGCGCCACCTGCGCAGCCTGCTCCAGAAACTCGCCGCCCTGCTGGCCCTGGGACTGCTTGAGGGTATACACACCGTCATCGGCCAGGCCGGCCTGCAGCACATCGAGGTTATTGGCCACGCTGGACACCGACCAGCTGGCCATGTCCAGCGCCAGCTCCTTGGCCTGCACAGCCTCCACAAAGGCCTCGAATGCCTCGCCGTAGGCGGTCAGGTCGCTTTGCGCCGCCGCCAGCGACGGCAAGCCACGGGCGCGCTCGGCAAGGCCCTGCAGGCCGTTGCGCAAAGCCTCGGCCTGCTGGATGTCGGAGCGCAAGGCAAACGCCTGCTCGTGCTGGCGCAAGCGCAGCAGGTCGGTATTGAACTGCGCCAACTGGCGCAAACTGTCAAAACGCTGGCCAACGCTGTGCAAGGCAGCAATGCCGATGGCCGCCACTGCCAGGGTAAGCACCAGCACCAGGGCAAAGCCTAAGCCGAGTTTGCGGGCCATGCCCAGGTTGGCCAGCACACCGTGCTTGCTCGCGCCCATCGCCGACTCCCCTTCTGCGTGTAAGGTTATCCCGAGGGCCAAGGGTGGCAACGTTGCCAACCGATGAACAAGGGCCTGGCGTCAGAATAGTGTCAAATAGCTATGAGCGTGTCGTTTTCAGCTTGGCAGAGGTCGCCCTGCATGCCGGAGGAAAGCCTGAACGCGGGAATCCTGCCCGTAAGCGACATTGATACGCAGCCAGGCTGCTGGCCTCGCCGTGGCATTCAACGGCGCTGCCAGGCACAGTATCGGCTCAGATCGCCGTCGCCCCACCGTCCACTGTCAGGCAATGCCCGGTGGTAAACGCCGCGCCGTCGCTGCACAGGTACAACACGGCGCTGGCAATTTCCTCGACCTTGCCGATCCGCCCCACCGGGTGCATGGCGGCGGCGAACTCGGCTTTGCGCGGGTCCGCCTCGTAGGCACGACGGAACATGTCGGTGTCGATCACTGCCGGGCAAACGGCGTTCACACGGATGCCCTTCTTCGCGTACTCGATGGCCGCCGACTTGGTCAGGCCAATCACCGCATGTTTGCTGGCACTGTAAATGCTCATCTTCGGTGCCGCCCCCAATCCCGCCACCGAAGCGGTATTGACGATTACCCCACCGCCCTGGGCCAGCAGCAAGGGCAGCTGGTATTTCATGCACAACCACACGCCCTTCACGTTCACACCCATGATGGCATCGAACTCGGCCTCGCTACCCTCTGCCAGGCGGTTTTGCTCTATCTCGATGCCGGCGTTGTTGTAGGCGTAGTCCAGCCGACCGTATGCGGTAATCAGCCGCTCATGCAACTGACGCACCTCGGCGTCGCGGGTAACGTCGCAGGCAATGAACAGCGCGTCACCGCCCGCCGCGTGAATCAGCGCTACAGTGGCTTCGCCGCCAATCGGGTCGAGGTCGGCTACCACCACTTTCAGGCCCTCACGGGCAAACGCCAGGGCAGTTGCCCGGCCGATACCGGCGGCGGCGCCGGTAACCAGGGCTACCTGGCCAGAAAAGGTCATGCTCATCGCGTGCTCCTGTGAGGGTTGGCTGGGGTTCAGAGCATAGTCAGCCACCGCAGGGCCGGGCAGCATCATCACACCAGCGGTTGGGCTACCATGCTTGTCAGTGATGTTACGGACCTGGCTACATCAACAAGGTAGATTGAACGCCTGACTCCCTCCACTGCCCACAAGGACCCGCCATGACCCAGACCAACCGCCGTTTCCTGCTCGCCAAACGCCCGGTCGGCGCCGTGCGCCGTGATGACTTCAACTTCGAGACCGTACCCACCGAACAACCCGGCGAAGGCCAGGTACTGGTGCGCAACCTGTACCTGTCACTGGACCCGGCCATGCGCGGCTGGATGAACGAAGGCAAGTCTTACATCCCGCCTGTGGCCCTGGGCCAGGTGATGCGTGCACTGGGCGTTGGCGAAGTGGTTGCCTCCAACCACCCCGCCTTCAAGCCGGGCGACCATGTAAGCGGCGCCCTTGGCGTGCAGGACTACTTCACTGGCGAGCCCCAGGGCCTGCACAAGATCGACCCCAACCTGGCGCCCCTGCCCCGCTACCTGTCGGCACTGGGCATGACCGGCATGACCGCCTATTTCGCCCTGCTGGACGTCGGCCAGCCAAAGGCCGGCGACACCGTGGTCATTTCCGGCGCGGCCGGTGCGGTGGGCAGCATTGTCGGACAGATCGCCAAGGTCAAAGGCTGCCACGTGGTCGGTATTGCCGGCGGCGCCGAGAAGTGCCAGTACCTGAAGGACGAACTGGGCTTTGACGGGGTGATCGACTACAAAGCCGAAGACGTGCTGGCCGGCCTGAAGCGTGAATGCCCCAAAGGCGTGGACGTGTACTTCGACAACGTGGGCGGCGACATCCTCGATGCCGTGCTGACCCGCATCAACTACAAGGCCCGTATCGTGATTTGCGGCGCCATCAGCCAGTACAACAACAAAGAGGCCGTCAAAGGCCCGGCCAACTACCTGTCGCTGCTGGTGAACCGTGCGCGCATGGAAGGCTTTGTTGTGATGGATTACAGCAAGGACTACGGCAAGGCCGCGCTGGAGATTGCCGGGTGGCTGGCCAGTGGGCAGGTGAAGAGCAAGGAGGATGTGGTGGAGGGGCTGGAGACGTTCCCCGAGACACTGTTGAAGCTGTTCAGTGGGGAGAACTTTGGCAAGTTGGTGCTGAAAGTCTAACGCCGGAAAGCCTGCGCCGCCCCCCCTGCAGGAGCGGCGCAGGCCCTTAAATCGGGCGTCAGCCCCGGTTGTGGCGCTTTCGCCGCTTGCAGTTTCCCCCGCCCGCCCTACATTCAGGCATCCACAGACACCCATTACGCAGGGCAGCGATAAGGTGGGCAACCCATGCAGCAACGCTTGAATGCCGGACTCGACTTTTGCAGGATCGCCGCCTGCTTCATGGTCATACTGCTTCACATTGCATCAGCCGGGGCAATGCAACTGGATGACAACTGGATGTCCTCCAACATCTACAACTCCTTGGTCAGGTCTTGCGTCCCCCTGTTCCTGATGCTGTCTGGCGCCCTGCTGCTTGAGCGGACAGAGGGTGCAATCACGTTCTACCAGAAACGCTTTGTGCGCATACTGCCGCCGTTGCTCTTCTGGTCGGTGTTCTACGCGCTGTGGCGGACTACCCTGGGCACCGGGTACGGCAGCATGTGGCAAGCGGCAGTGGCCATGCTCCACGGCCCTGTCTACTACCACCTCTGGTACCTGTACGCGATCATCGGCATCTACCTGTTCATGCCATTCATGGCCAAGGTCTACCAACATTGCGGATTGCAGGAAAAGCGTGTGTTCCTGGGCCTGTGGCTGGTGATCAGTTGCCTGCTGCCCACCGCCGCACAGTACAGCCCGGCGCTGGCCAACATGGTGCATACCTATGAGCTGTTTTCGTTCATGGGGTATGCGGGCTACGCGTTTCTGGGGGCTTATGTGTTTGAACAGATTCGCCAGCACGGCCCTGGCAACAACTGGGTAAATCTTGGCGGGTTCGCCATCAGCGGCCTCCTGACCGCCGCCGCCACGCATGCCATGTCCATGCTGCAAGGGCAGCCCAGCCAGATTTTCTATTCCTACGTATCTCCGTTGGTGGTACTGGCCGCCATCTTTGCCTTTCGCCTGCTACTTGCGCTGGGTGGCCAACTGGTACAGCACAGCAAACTGCTGGCCGAGCTGTCAGGTTGCACGTTGGGGCTGTACTGCTTGCACGTGTTCATCATGAACCGGGCCAGCCTCCTTTATGGTCCACTGATCGAGGGGCATTCGCTGGCGTGGTTGATTCCGTTGCTGGCAGTGGCGGTGTTCGTGCTGACATGGGTACCGATCTACTTGCTCAGGCTGTTCAAGCCAGTGCGCGTCGTAATCTGACCGCGGCTGCCGAAGTGGGGTGCAAACCCTGTCGGCGGCCAATAAAAAAGGCCAGCACACAGGTGCTGGCCTTTCTGTGACACACAGGCTACTTACCCGCGAATCTCCGCCACCACCGCCGCCAGCGCCTGCGCCGGGTCTGCCGCCTGGCTGATCGGACGGCCGATCACCAGGTAATCCGAACCTGCATCCAGCGCCTGACGCGGGGTGAGGATACGGCGCTGGTCATCCTGCGCACTGCCCGCCGGGCGAATACCCGGGGTCACCAGTTGCAACGACGGGTGCGCAGCCTTCAACGCCGGGGCTTCCAGCGCCGAGCACACCAAACCGTCCATGCCAGCCTTCTGCGCCAATGCCGCCAGACGCAGCACCTGCTCTTGCGGGTCGATATCCAGGCCGATACCGGCCAGGTCTTCACGCTCCATGCTGGTCAGCACGGTCACGCCGATCAACAACGGCTGCGGGCCGCTACGCTTGGCCAGCTCTTCACGGCAGGCGGCCATCATGCGCAGGCCACCGGAGCAATGCACGTTCACCATCCACACACCCATCTCGGCGGCTGCCTTGACCGCCATGGCGGTGGTGTTGGGAATGTCGTGGAACTTGAGGTCCAGGAACACTTCGAAGCCTTTGTCGCACAGGGTTTCGACAATGCCCGAAGCGCTGCTGGTGAACAGCTCCTTGCCAACCTTCACCCGGCACAGCGCAGGGTCAAGCTGGTCAGCCAGCTTCAGGGCGGCCTCACGGGTAGGGAAATCCAGGGCGACGATCAGGGGCGTCTGGCAGGCGGACATGGGCAGGGTCTCTTGGCAAGTCGAAAACGGCGCGCATTGTAAACGAAGTGACGCAGGCTTTGGGGCCCACGGGTCACGGAATTGGCCCGACGGCGGCTGGCTCCTATAATTGAACCAATGGAACGGGCTACTGCTCAAATTTTGTACAAGCAATGCTCCCCCCGTTTAAGGAGAACGACAATGCCCTGGTATGCCTGGCTGATCCTCATCATAGCCCTCGGCTCCATCGTCGGTGGGCTGATGATGCTGCGCGACACGGCAAAAAAACTGCCCCTGACCGAAGAACAATTGCGCAAGGTGCATGAGCGCAATGCCGAAGCGGATGCGAAGGATGCGCAGGACCGGTAAAAGGTTAAAGCAACGGGTTAAAACCCAAGATGACGGGCAATTTTTTGACGCCCACAAAAGCAATGGATAAGCCATTGTTTTATTGAATTTTTATTACTAATGGCGTTGCCCCCCTCAACATATAAAGCCGCCCCCACATAAACCACCCATTCAACAATGAACGTGGTGACTGCAGGAGCGGCCTTGAGCCACGATGGGCTGCAAAGCAGCCGTTGCCGCGCTCCTTACTCCACCATCACCTTATCCCGGTTGCGCTCCAGCAACGCATTCCCGATCCCTTTTATCTCCAACAGCTCATCCACCGAAGCGAACGGCCCATTGGCCTCACGGTAGGCCACGATGGCCTCGGCCTTGGCCTTCCCGATGCCGTTCAGCTCCTTCTGCAAGGTCAGTGCATCAGCCTTGTTCAGGTCAAGCCGTGGCGCCTCCTGCGCCTGCATCTGGGCCACAACCGGCACTGGCTCGGGCACCGCCGTGGCACTGGCAGGTGCCGCGCTAAGGGAGAACGACAGGCTGGCGAACAGCGGCAGCAGCAGGTACGACAGAACGTTGTTACGCATGAGTGAACACTCCTTGGGTTGGTCATTTTCCAGCAGCCGTTTTCCTTCGGCTGCGCAATCAACCCTAGCGGTTCTGCCATTTTGCAAACAGGCACTTGGCCTGGTTAATCGTTACCGAATCAAACATTAAAAAAACCAACTTCGACCACCCAAAAATGATGGCGTTCAGCCATGTTTCGAGTTAACTTCATGAAAAAAAAGCGATGGCAAATCGCCGCTAGGTAAATTCCCGTTTAACCTGGCTTTCATTCAGACCAAAAGCTGTTGTTTTTCCTACAAGCCTTGCCGGACAAGGCTCCCACCCGTTCGTCGCATACGATAGTTATATTGACTTCGTTGGCATGATGTCTGTATAGCATCAAACAATCGTTTTATCCGATATATATAACCAACATCGGATCCAATCTCTAGATGCTTAGGGGCAAATTCGCTCGATCAGGGGAAAAAAACGTGCCAGACGGGATGCCATACTGATGACAAAATGATAAATTCGCGGCCATAGGACAGCCGCTTCGCTTGAAGGATCCGAGCAGAATGAATTTTTTTTCACCTCCCCCCCACTGGCCCTGCCCGATTTCAGTCGTGCCGCGCCAGCCAGGCCCCCCTCGGCCGACCTGAGCAACACCCGGATCCTCACGTTTAGCAGTCGTTCCAACCGCCTTCACTCAATACACAGAAGACCGTCGCCGTGTCCCTCAAGACCCTCATCGTATTTGGCACCCGCCCAGAAGCCATCAAAATGGCACCACTGGCCCTCAACCTTGCCCAGGACGACCGTTTCGAGTCGCGCGTCTGCGTAACCGGCCAACATCGTCAGATGCTTGACCAGGTACTGGAGCTGTTCGAGATCACGCCCGACTACGACTTGAACATCATGAAGCCAGGCCAGGACCTGACCGACGTGACCACTGCCATCCTGCAGGGCCTGAAGCCTGTGCTGGCCGAGTTCAAGCCCGACGTGGTGCTGGTGCACGGCGACACTGCAACAACGCTGGCCACCAGCCTGGCCGCCTACTACCAGCAGATTCCGATCGCCCATGTGGAAGCAGGCCTGCGCACCGGCAACCTGTACTCGCCATGGCCGGAAGAAGGCAACCGCCGCCTGACCGGCGCCCTGGCCGCCCTGCACTTCGCGCCAACCTCCACCTCGCAGGACAACCTGCTGCGTGAAGGCACTGACGCCGCGACCATCTACACCACCGGCAATACGGTGATCGACGCACTGCTGGAAGTCGTCCGCAAGCTGGAAAGCCCGGCCCTGAAAAACCAGTTCGAAGCCCAGTTCAGCTTCCTGAACCCTGAACGCCGCATGGTGCTGGTCACTGGCCACCGCCGCGAAAACTTTGGTGGCGGCTTCGAACGCATCTGCCAGGCATTGGTGCAAACCGCGCGTCAATTCCCTGACGTGGATATCGTCTACCCGGTCCACCTCAACCCGAACGTGCGCGAACCAGTGAACCGCCTGCTGGCCGACGTCAACAACATCCACCTGATCGAACCGCTGGACTACCTGCCGTTCGTCTACCTGATGACCCGCTCGTACCTGATCCTCACCGACTCCGGCGGCATCCAGGAAGAAGCCCCTGCCCTGGGCAAACCGGTACTGGTCATGCGTGACACCACCGAGCGCCCGGAAGCCGTGGCTGCCGGCACCGTCAAGCTGGTAGGCACCGACGTGGAATCGATCACCGAGAACCTGGCAAAACTGCTCACCGACGATGCGACCTACCGCGAGATGAGCGTCGCCCACAACCCCTACGGCGATGGAAAAGCGTGCGCGCGAATCCTCGACGCACTTTCCTCATTCTCTAACTCCAAGGACGCAGCATGAGCTTCAACAAGATTTCCGTCGTAGGCCTGGGCTACATCGGCCTGCCAACCGCCGCCGTTTTCGCCGCCCGCAAGAAGCACGTGATCGGTATCGATGTGAACCAGCACGCGGTCGACACCATCAACCGTGGCGAGATCCACATCGTCGAGCCTGAGCTGGACATGGTGGTACACGCAGCGGTAACCGAAGGCTTCCTGCGCGCCTCCACCGTGCCAGAAGCTGCCGACGCCTTCCTGATCGCCGTGCCGACCCCGTTCATGGATGACCACCAGCCGGACCTGAGCTACATCGAGTCCGCCAGCAAGGCCATCGCGCCCGTGCTGAAAAAAGGCGACCTGGTCATTCTGGAGTCCACCTCCCCGGTCGGCGCCACCGAGCAGATGGCCTTCTGGCTGGCACAAGCCCGCCCAGACCTGAGCTTCCCGCAAACCCACGGCGAAGCCTCCGACATCCGCATTGCCCACTGCCCTGAGCGCGTACTGCCAGGCCACGTGCTGCGCGAGCTGGTAGAAAACGACCGCATCATCGGCGGTATGACCAAGAAGTGCTCGGACGCGGCCGTACGCCTGTACCGCACCTTCGTTGAAGGCGAGTGCATCGTCACCAACGCCCGCACTGCCGAAATGTGCAAGCTGACCGAAAACAGCTTCCGTGACGTGAACATTGCCTTCGCCAACGAACTGTCGATTATCTGCGACAAGCTGGACATCGACGTGTGGGAGCTGATTCGCCTGGCCAACCACCACCCACGCGTCAACATTCTGCAGCCTGGCCCGGGTGTTGGCGGCCACTGCATCGCGGTAGACCCATGGTTCATCGTCAGCCAGACCCCAGAGCAGGCTCGCCTGATCCGCACCGCGCGTGTGGTCAACGACAGCAAACCTGAGTGGGTGATCGACAAGGTCAAGATGGCCCTGGCCAACTTCCTGATCAAAAACCCGGGCAAGTCGGCCCAGCAAGTGAAAATCGCCTGCTACGGCCTGGCCTTCAAGGCCGACATCGACGACCTGCGCGAAAGCCCGGCCCTGAGCATCGCCGAGCGCCTGGGCAACGAGCTGGAAGCCACCCTGCAACTGGTCGAGCCGAACATCGAAGCCCTGCCGCAGCGCCTGGCGCGCCACGAGCACGTGGAATTCGACTTCGCCCAGGACAGCGCCGACATCCACGTACTACTGGTGAAGCACCGCGAATTCCGCGGCACCTTCAACGTACGCGACGCAGCCTTTGTGATCGACGCCGCTGGCGTTACCCAGGCCTGATGGACCCAACCGCATGAACAACCCCACGCTTGAGAAACCTACCGTGAACACAGAGCTGCCTTCACCTTTGGCCGATATTCATGACCGCGTGATGGAAGCCTATTACGGCAAGCTGGGGGATCAGTTCATGCGCGAAACGCAGTCCCGCATCCACTGGATCTGCGCCCAGGTCAAAGGGCGCCGGATCCTGGATGTGGGCTGCTCGCAGGGCATCGTGCCCCTGCTGCTGGCACGTGAGGGTTGCCAGGTCACCGGTGTGGACACCAGCCCGCAAGCCATCGAAGAGGCGAAGGGTTACCTGTCTACGGAACCTGCCCACATCCAGCAAAACGTCACGTATATCAATTCAGACTTCCTCGCGCTGGATACGCTCGAGGTTGAACCGGACACCGTTGTCATCAGCGAAGTGCTCGAACACCTGGTACGCCCGGAGCTGTTCGTCGAAAAGGCCTACGACCTGCTCAAGCAGGGTGGCCGGCTGGTGATCACCGTACCGTTCGGGGTCAATGACTTCATTGACCACAAGCACACGTTCTACCTGATGGAACCGTTCCGGCTGCTGGCCGAGCATTTGCAGATCATCGAAGTGAAGATGCTGGGCAAGTGGTTGGGGATTGTGGCCGTCAAGAACGAAGCGCATAAGCCAGGGACCATCGACTCGCTGACAGTCGAGCGCGTGCGCGAACTGGAAAAAGCATTTGAGTCCATTGAGCGCACACTGCGCGGGAACCTCGGCGACATCGGCAAGCGCCTGGAAGAGGCGAACAAGAAATATCGCACTGCTACTGAGCAGATTGCCCAACTGAAGCCTGACGCGCAGAAAGCTGAAGCGCTCGCCAAGCAACTGCAAACGCGTGACACAGATATTGCGACGTTGCAGCAGGCCAACCGCGACATTCTCGACGCCAAGGCAAAACGGGTGCAAGAGCTTGAGGAGATCAAGGAGCGCCTGGACGACGCTAACAGAAAGTATCGCCTGGCCACTGAGCAGCTCTCCCTGCTGAAGCCTGAAGCCCAGAAGGCTGAGGCACTGACTCGCCTGCTCCAGGATCGCGACGCGCATATCGTCTCTCTCGAGCAAACGAACCGGGAAGCCCTCGAAACCAGCGCTCGTAGCATTCAGGAACTGAATACTGAGCTGGACTCGCTTAAATCCCAACTGGGTGAGGCCAATGACAAATGCCTCGCGACTGCGGAACAGTATGCCCAGTTGCAACAGCAGATCGCAGTGCTTGAAGAAGCTCAGGGCCAACGAGATCAGGAACTCGACACGCTACAGCAGTCACTGCTTTCTCTAGAAGAACAATTGCTGGCCACCGACCAGCAACGAGCGACCGCAGAAGCGCTGGCGGCCAACGAGACGACAAAGATTGCAGCATTGCAGGCTCAACACGACGCGCTGGAAAACCAGCTTCTGCAAATAACTGAGCTTCAAGCCAAAGGCCAAGCTGACAATGCAGCACTGAACGAAACCGTATCAGGCCTTCAAAAGCAGCGTAACGAGCTGGAAAGCCAGCTTGAGGTGCTATCTGAACAGCTTGTCCAGGCTCAGCAGCTCAACGATGGTCACGTAGAAACCATCACAGTGCTCCGAGCGCAGCAGGCTGCCCTGCAAGCCAAACTGGAAAATCAGCGACAAGCTGCAGATGAACGGCAGTCGCAGGCCGAGCAGACCAATGCAGGCCATGTAGACACCATCACTGCTCTGCGCGCTCAGCAGGCCGCGCTGCAGGCTGCACTGGCAAACCAGCAGCAGGCTGCAGTTGAACTGCAATCGCAAGCTGAACAGACCAATGCAGATCACGTAGAGACCATCACTGCCCTGCGTGCTCAGCAGACCGCCCTGCAGGCTGCACTGGAAAACCAGCAGCAGGCTTTAGCCAGTACCCAGGCCAAAGCAGATGAGGAGAATGCAGCGCATGAAGGCACTATTGCAGCCCTGCAGGCACAACAAGTAGAGCTGCTAGCCGAATTGGAACATCGGGCTGAACTGCAGACTCAAGCAGAACAGACAAACACCGGCCATGTAGAAACAATCACTGCCCTGCGCGCCCACCGAGCAGCTTTGGAAGCTGAACTGGAAGGCCAGGCACAGGCAATGATTGAACTGCGCGAACATGCCGGGCTAGCCGATGCAGCCCGCCTGGAAACCATTTCTTCACTGCAATCCCGTGTCGAAGAACTGGATGCGTTGGTAGGCACTGTTGTCGAGTCAAGAGACAAGACACTCGAAGCCAACACGGATCACATCAATACCATTGCAAGCTTGCGCGAACTCCAAACGGCGATGGAGACCGCGCTAGAGCATCAGAAACAGGCATTGAGCATCCTGCAAACCGAGAGCAGCCAGGATATTGCCGAGAAAGACGAATGCATCGCCACGCTACGCAAGCGCCAAGCGGAACTGGAAGCCGAACTTGAAAGCGAGTTGGAGTATATGAACGAATTGCAGGCCCAAACCCAGCGGGCCGACGCTGCACAGGCTGAAACCATTGCCCTGTTGAAAACACGTCAAGCTGAACTGGAAGCCGATCTGGGTGATCAGCGCCAAGCGATGAGACAGGCTTATGCAGCCCATGCGGAGACAGTAACTGCACTGCAAAACCGCCAGACTGAACTGGAAAGTCAGTTGCTGGAAGTGAGCGAAGCACTAGCACGCGGCGAGCGCGAGCATGCTGCCCAGGCGAACACCATCAATACACTGGTGGAACTGCGCAATGGCTTTGAAGAGCAAGTGCATGCACTGACCCAGGCCAACGCGCAGGCGCAAGAAGCGCAGACTGAACAAGCTGAAACGATTGCCTCGCTGAATCAGACCAAGGACACACTGGTCGAACAGTTGATGCTCGAAACCGCCAGCCGTCAGGCAGCAGAAGCGAGCCTGGCAGCGACCAATGAGCAGTGGCAAGGCCTGCGCATGCAACTGGAGAACGAGCTCAACTCCTCGAAAGCAGGCTTGGGTGCGGCTAACATGAAGTACCGCACAGTCAGCACAGAGCAGATCCCTCAACTGAAAGCCAATCTCAATCAGTTGTTGGAGCGTAGCGCCGCGCAGCAGCGCAAGATCGACGAGCTCAATGCCAATCTCGAGCGAGCCAATACACAGCGCCATCTGGCAGAGCAGCGTCTGGTCAAGACGCGCACCAGCATGACCTACCAGTTGGGCTATCAGATCAAGAACAGCGCCAGCTCCCTGAGCGGGCTCGTCAGACTGCCTGTGCGCCTGCTGCGCCTGTACCGCAAGGCCAACCAGCAACGCCAGCAGAATGAACAAAAGCGCATCGCCAACGAGCCAATGAAGGCCCTGCTGCCTCCTGCGCCGGTCATTCAGGATGAGAACTACCTGAAATTGCCTGAAGCCCTGCCGACTAGCGAGCAGAGCCGCTCTATCCTGCTGCGCCAAGCCGACCAACCTGCAAGCCGCCTGAAGGTGGCATGTGTAATGGATGAGTTCACCTTCGGCTCCTACCGCTACGAATGTGATCTGATGCAGCTCACACCTGCCAACTGGAAAGCGGAGCTGGAAGGTTTCCGCCCTGAGCTGCTGTTCATCGAGTCTGCCTGGCGTGGCAAGGATGAGCTGTGGGGGAGCAAAGTTGGCCACAACAGCCAGGAACTGCAGGACATCCTGAACTGGTGCCGTCTGAACAAGGTGCCGACCGTATTCTGGAACAAGGAAGACCCGGTTCACTTCGAAACCTTCCTGACCACTGCCAAGCAGTTCGACCACGTGTTCACCACTGACATCGACTGCATTCACCGCTATAAAGGTGCGCTCGGTCACGACCGCGTCTACCTGCTGCCATTCGCTTGCCAGCCAGCGCTGCACAACCCGATCGAGCTGTACGAGCGCAAAGACGCATTCTGTTTCGCCGGCGCCTACTACGCCCGCTACCCAGAGCGTACCCGCGACCTGGGCAACTTCGTATGCGAGCTGCCTAAGTTCCGCCCGCTGGAAATCTTCGACCGCAACTTTGGCAAGAACGACGCCAACTACCAGTTCCCTGAGGAATACCAGCCGTACATCGTCGGCACCCTGCCCTTCGAAAAAATCGACACGGCTTACAAAGGCTATCGCTACGCGATCAACCTGAACTCGATCAAGCAGTCGCAATCGATGTTCGCACGTCGAGTGTTCGAGCTGCTGGGCTGCAACACGATCACCGTCAGCAACTTCTCGCGCGGCGTGCGCCTGCTGTTCGGTGACTTGGTAGTCACCACCGACAACGGCGAAGAAATGCTGCGCCGCCTACAACTGCTGGCCGAAGACCCACTCAACAGTGACAAGTTGAAGCTCGCCGCCCTGCGTAAAGTGATGCAAGAGCACACCTACACCCAGCGCCTGGAATACGTGCTCAGCAAAGTCACTGGCACCGCAAAGGCTCAGCGCCTGCCGGAAATCGTAGTTGTTGGCGAAGCACAAGATCGTCAGCAGTTCGACATGCTGCGTGCCCACCTGAACCGTCAGACCTACAGCCAAGTGCGCATGGTCATCATCACCGATGCTTACCAGAGCAGCATCGTGAGCGACGACCCACGCATTCTCGTGCTCAAGCCCGCCCAGCTGAAGAAAACCAGCCTTGGCGAGCTGGTCGGCAATACACCTTGGGTTGCCGGCTTTGTACCGGGAGACTACTACGGCCCTAATTACCTGCTGGACCTGGCGCTGGCTACCCGCTACAGCCAGGCGCAGGTTGTTGGTAAAGCGGCCCACTTCACCTGCAATGGGCAAAATGCACAATTGCAATCGAATGGATTGGCGTACCGCCCCGCTCAATCGCTGAGCGCACGTCGCTCTTTGGTAGCCACCGAGATCGTTGCCGGCCAACCGCTGCGCACCTGGTTAAAGAGCCTGCCGTCGCTGCAATACACCCACGAGCAAGGCTTGGCCATCGACCCGTTCAACTACTGCGAAAATGGGGCAGCACAGCACGAAGCTATCAGCGCCAAGGTGGACGACCTGGAGCTGAACCTTGGCATGACCATTGACCAGCTCCAGGCTCGCGCACAGGCCATCGCTCCTTTGGAAGACAGCCACGACTCTCCGGAAATCAACGGTCGTGAACTGGCTGAGATGTTCGGTGCCAAGCACAGCAAGTTCCTCAACTTGTCGGTCGATGTAGATAACTGGCGTGTCAGCTCCACGCTGGCAGATGGCAAGCATGAATATGTCTATGCCCTCAAAGAAGTCAGCCTGGACCAACTGAATCTCGAGGACCGCCAACTCAAGCTGTACCTCGACTGCTCGCCTGGCCTGAACCTGCAATTGGTGGTGCTGTTCCTCGATGCTGAAAAGCAGCGGATCAGCCATGTGATGCAGCATGCCAACCGCAACCAAACCTCCGAGGTACCACCGGAAGCGGCCTTCGTGCGCTTTGGTCTGCGGGCCTACGCGGCTGGCAGTAGCGAGATCAAGGCACTGGTGCTTGGCCACCGCGACCTGCAACCTTCGGAGATGCTGGGCCGCTCGAAACACCTGGTCGTTACCAACCACTACCCGGCTTATGCTGACCTGTATCGCAACGGCTTTGTACACAGCCGAGTGATGGCTTATCAGGAACAGAACCTGAATGTGGACATCTTCCGCCTGCGCAAGAACGAGGCTGTCAGCTATCACGAGTTCCAGAACGTAGACGTGGTAACCGGTTGCCAGTCCACCCTGACCAAGATGCTAGAAAGTGGTCAGTACAAGAGCGTACTGGTGCACTTCCTGGACCCTGAAATGTGGGAAGTGCTCAAGCGCTTCACCCACATGGTCAAAGTAGTGGTTTGGGTACACGGCGCGGAAGTACAGCCTTGGTGGCGTCGCGAGTACAACTACTCGGATGAGAGCCAGTTGGCAGTGGCGAAAATCGAAAGCGAGAAGCGCATGGCGTTCTGGCGCGAGACGCTGAAAAACGTGCCTGCAAATCTGAAATTCGTTTTCGTATCTCGCTACTTTGCAGAAGAGGTGATGGAGGACGTGGGCTTCCGGATTCCGGAGGAAAGCTACGAGATTATCCACAACCCTATTGACACCGATATTTTCGATTACAAGAAAAAGCCTGAAAACCAACGTTTCAAGGTTCTTTCCATCCGCCCTTATGCTTCAGCAAAATATGCGAATGACTTGAGCGTCGCGGCAATCAAGCTGCTTTCGAAAGAGCCATTCTTTGAGAAAATGGAGTTCCGAATGATTGGCGATGGCGCCCTGTTCGAGGAGACCCTGGAACCACTAAAGGGCTTCTCAAACGTCACTATCGAACGAGGCTTCTTGAAGCACAACCAAATCGCGGCATTGCATAAAGAGTACGGGATGTTCCTGTGCCCAACTCGCATGGATGCACAAGGCGTTTCTCGCGACGAAGCGATGTCATCCGGACTCATCTCAGTCACCAACGGTGTTACAGCCATTCCAGAGTTCGTGAGCAATGACTGCGGCATTCTTGCAGGTGCAGACGATGCACAAGGAATGGCGGATGGCATCAAGAGAGTTGTCGGCTCTCCAGAGCTGTTCAACAAGATGTCCGCTGCTGCTCACCACCGAGTCATGAGCCAAACAGCGAAGAAAAACATCATCGAAAAAGAATTGGCACTTATCGCCCAATAAAACCCACCCCTAACTTTTAATGACGAACAACACCACTATGAAAACCAACATCAAAACCGCAGCAGCACTTCTTATGTCACTGGCACTTTTCGGCTGCGGCGCTGAAAAAGAACAAAAAGCCACCCAAGCGCCTGCCTCGCAAAGCGCTCAAAGCAGCGCTATCGTTCTTCAGAACGGTGAAAAGCTGAATACCAACGGCGAGATTTCCAAAGAGTACGAGAAAGAAACCTCGAACGGTAAGATGAAACACTATGAAGTCAACACTAACACGCTTGCCAAAGTGGCTGAAAACGCCATCTACAATCAGTTGAAGAGCCAAGGCTTCCAGCGCACCGTAATGGAAGACAACCCAAGCCAATTCAAAGTTCACTACAAGAAAACCGGTTACTCTACCATTGGTGCCATTTACACAGAATCCAGCGCCAATAACGTCAACACGACGAAAATGAAAATCTACTGGACCGAGACCTGAGTCTTAGCAGAATAACGCCCTGAACACCCTAGCGGGCATAATCGAATAGCAGGTAAAGCAGTGAAAAAAGTTGCAATGATTGTGTGGAATGAATTCGTCAATGACGCACGAGTATTAAAAGAAGCACAAACACTTGCCAACTCAGATTATGCCGTTAGGGTCTTCGCATTACATACACCAGGGAAAACTGCGAAAACAGAGACCCTACAGAAAAACCTCGATGTATGCCGGGTAGAAAGGTCGCCTTTGTGGCGCTGGAGGAAATCGAAACAACTCGACTCCAAAACACCATCGCCTTCAGCAGGAACAATCTCTAATAACGCCCAGATCTCTGTTTTAAGGGTGATCAGTCGCGCATGGACTCATATGATGCTGCTTCTCAACATCATACGTTATCGGCCAACTGTCGTTCACTCCCATGATGTAAACACCCTTCCTACTGCCTGGCTAGCCTCAATCATCAGTCAAGCCAAACTCATTTATGATGCGCACGAAATAAGCACTAGCAGAGAGGGCTACGGAAAACTCTCAAAAATTGTTGCGCACATTGAAAAACTATTGATTCCTCGCGCATCCGCAGTTATCACGACAACTGAAACTCGAGCCAAATACCTTGCTCGACTCTATAAAATCGCAAGGCCTGCAGTACTTCAAAACCGCCCCAGATATGTTGCCGCCCAAAAAAGCCGCTTACTTCATCAAGCACTAGACATACCACAAGAGTGCCCTGTGATCCTTTACCAAGGTGGCCTTCAAAGCGGAAGAGGCTTAGAAAAATTAGTGCGTTGCACTTCACGCCTAAAAAACGCTCATGTCGTACTGATTGGCGGGGGACGTTTAACACAGCCCCTTATCGACTTACGTGACAGTCTAGATTTACAAGACCGTGTTCATTTTATTCCAACAGTAGCGCTGTCCGAACTCCCAAAATATACTGCAGCGGCCGACATCGCGGTACAGCCGATAGAGAACACTTGCTTCAATCACTTCAGCACTGACTCCAACAAGCTGTTTGAGTACATTATCGCAGGGGTACCATCAGTAGCCACTAACTTCCCTGAAATCCGGAAGATAGTAAATCAATATGGCATTGGACTGTTGGCTGCAGAAGGCAACGAAGACGACCTAGTGAACTGCCTGAACAGGCTCATCGAGGATCCTGAGTTACGTGCAAAGCTGGCCGAAAACTCAGTGATTGCGGCAAAGGATCTCTGTTGGGAAAGTCAGGAAAACCTCTTGGCAGAAATGTACAAAAAAGCCACCTCTACCGGCAAATTTGAAGCGGCCTGAACGTGAACATCCTGATACTGAGTTTTTATTATCCTCCTGATCTTTCTGCTGGCTCATTCAGGACGAAAGCATTAGTCAATTCACTTTTGCAGAATTCTCAGAAAAAAATCACGATAACCGTGCTGACGACCCAGCCGAGCAGATACGATAGCTATGCCCCGAGTGCTTCCTCTATTGAAAGCCGCGAGGGGCTAACGATCAAACGAATTCCAGTTATTTCGCGTGGCGGTGGAATTCTTGGCCAAGCCCATCTATTCGCCCAATATGCGCGAGGTGTGCTGAAAGCGGTCAAATCGAATGAGTATGATCTTATCTTTGCTACCTCATCGCGCATGATGACCGCTACCTTAGGGGCTTGGGTAGCCAAACGCGTCAACGCACCACTTTATTTGGATTTTCGGGACCTACTGACTGATATATTGCCGGATTTGCTACCTTATCCAATCGGAGCACCCACAGCATGGTTCTTCCGCCACATTGAGCGTTGGACAGTGAAGCAATCACACTCAGTCAATTTAGCCTCTCCAGGGTTCGTCAACTACTTTAAATCACAGTACCCGAACAAACCATTTACTGTTTACACAAACGGCGTTGATGATCTATTCATTGAAAACCCCGCTGCAATGGAAGAGCGCACCTCACGCCAGATCCGTATTTTATATGCAGGCAACATAGGCGCGGGACAAGGCCTGCATCATATCCTGCCAAAATTGGCAAATAGACTTGCAAACAAAGCAAAGTTTGTAATAGTCGGGAGTGGCAGTGCAATAAAGCAACTGAAAACAGCACTAACTCAGCATAACGTCACAAATGTAGACCTCATTGAACCCATGAAACGAACTGACTTGCTATCATACTACAACACGGCAGACGTTTTGTTTTTACACCTCAATGATCTTCCTTCACTGAAGAATGTAATCCCTTCAAAGTTATTTGAATACGCCGCCACCGAGAAACCTATTCTTGGAGGACTTAGCGGCTACTCCGCCAAATTTGCAACTGACAACATCAAAAACATGAGCGTCTTCCCCCCGTGCGATATAGAGTCAGCAATTACGGCTCTGGAAAGCCTAAACATTGAAACAACTGATCGACGCGACTTTGTAAAGAAATATTCGCGAAAATACATTGTAGCAAGCATGGCGACTGAACTTCTGAACCACACACAAAACACTTAATGTTTTTCTTATCGGGAAACACACTGAGAAGGAAAAGCATCGATGGCAACTAGAGATCTTAAGAGTGAAATTTCGTGAGCCATTCAAGTCGACGTACATATCTCGCACCGAAATACTGGCCATCTGTTAAGCAACCCATATGAAAGCACACCTTAATACAGAGCTAAGCCAATGCTTACGCTGGTCTTTTTCCTTAGGCAAAAAATTCCTGAGGAAAGCACCCTTGCACACCGTATCAGTGCAGTTCATCTATATATTTAGCCAATTACTTTTGCTTTTAGCCTTCTTCCTTCCTTTAAAAGCAATTATCGTCCTCAGCTCTGGCGGCATCCCGAGTTACTTTCCTGAGTTCCTGAAAGCTTACGCTCAGGACACCGTTGTAATCTGGTTGAGTTTAAGCTCCCTAGTTGCATTTGCAGCACACCTTACATTCGAACTAGTTGCTACAAAAATCACCGCAGCGGGCGCACGCTTACTCATAATCAGAACAAAGAAAATTGTTCTTTTCGACAACCAAGACTTCATTGCAGTCAACGCATACTCAAAGTTCACGCGCGGACTTTCAGAACTACTATTCTTTTTAATATCAGTCGCGATTCTATGCGCAATTTACCCACTAATTTTCTCCTTAGTCTCGACAAGCATCATAGTCTTTTATACATTTACCTGCCTGGCATACAACACTTCATCGAAAGCACGAAGCGCACTAACAACCCACCACCAAGCAATACTTAACTCAATATCCGGCTTTGTCTTTCTAGTCGTATTCTTCGGAATAATCGGAGACTTTCTTTATTTCCACCCACCTTCAGCATTCATGGCAATAATATCGCTACTACTTATCAGGCAAGCCCTGCAGCGACTCGTGGGCTTCTCTACCAAACTGATATTATTAAGATCGCAACACTCGCGAGTCAGTGCGCTATTCTTCCACAACCAGCCACTCTTACTGGAAAATACTCAGAAGAGTGACAAAATTCACGCTCTTTTCTCGCCCGAGCAGCGCGAGCGCTGGATTCCGCAGGTCTTATCCCCTCTTTTCAAAACCGCCTTCACTGTCGAAGGCGTTAAAAATTTTCAGTTAGGCCACCCCGATATATACTGCTACGAAGTTGACTGCCACTCCGAGAACACAGTTAAAACTTACATTATTAAACTATTTGACGAGAGCCGAACTTATCCCGCCGCTCAAGAGAGCGCACTAATCGCTCAGTTTAAAGACTTGCCCTGCCCGCCACTCAGAGAGACTGGGAAGTTACAGAATGTGACCTATCATATTTTTGAGTGGTCAAAAGAATGTAAAATGACTGGCAGGGAGTACAATCAAGGAACCTTGACGCTTCTCGGGGATTTAATGAAGCTAACGCCACCCAAGTCGCTTCTCAATAAATACGAGCGCTCCAAAAGCTATTTAGAATCTCGCCTAAATAGCGAGATGCTGGAAAGCCTAAAGCTCTACGCAGTTACCGCAGAAGACCAAAAAAACATAGAACAACTGGCAGGCAGTCTTGGCAGTATAAAACTAAACTTAAGCAAACTTCCCAGGCAGCTCATTGTCCTTGATCTCAACACTGATTCTTTGCTTAAGAAAGAAACCGGAGAGTTATCAGTTATCCATTGGGGAAACTGGCTTTTAGAGCCCGCAGGTACGTATTGGCCTCTTACCGCACATTCGAAACTTCTTGAGTGCACCCAAGAAGCTCAAGGCATCAGAAGTGACGCACAGAGCCTAAGCAGTGACGGCACCATACTTGCTTCCTATATGTTTTCCTTTGAAAGACATATCATCCGCAGAGATTACCAGGCGGCGCTTAACCTTATTCCGGATATTTTAAAACATACACAAAACCTCGACGAAAAAATAATGTAACTCCTCACCACATAGCCGAACGCCCTACGCAGCATCCTCTTTTGCTTGAGCGGCTTCCTGAGCAAATGAGGATGTGGCCACCGATTACTTATTGAGCTTCTGGCCATTACCAACTGCGCAGTAGACGCTGCGACCTGCACCTTCTACTTGACTATGCATCTGAAATTGATTAGGTGATTTCGATTAGAAACACCTCCTCCAGACGTAAGCCAGTGCAAACCATCGGGTACATTGCTGCGATGACTTGGCACTGACCACTATCAAGACTAATAACTACATGCCGTGAGTAAATTGCAGCACCTTTCAAAAAGAAGAGGCCAACGTTATACCCTCTTTAGAACATAGCTTCTCATCAAATTCGTCCTTATAAAACGCGGCAACTTCTAATTTTCCAGGATGATCAGGGATAGCAAAACGAGCTCTCGGTGATTTCTCATACCATCGCGCGGCATGACGAACACCATCAACCAAGAGATAAAATGCAAAATCACCGCACTCATACGCCTGATCATTCAGACTCAAAGAGCAGTGCGCATAGATTTTATCACCAACAATGTGTGCAGCCACATTGAGCTCCACCCCAGAAGAAACCGGAGGAGGCTTTATCGGCGCAAGTTCCACACGGAGGGATATCACAGCGCTATTTTTCTCAGATTTCTTTACAATCTGAGCCAGCGCTTCACGGTAATACATTTCGCAATAGTGAAATGGCGACACACCCCAACGATGGAATTCATCAGCGGTCAAAAGGGCATTATCAAAATTCAAAAACTGGCGACTATCAAGCACCCTTTCCATGGCGCCATACATCCACTCAAGATCTTCGTTAGCCTTATCGATTTCCACACGACCCACAGGAAAAACAGACTGAGTATCCAACTCAAAGCTCGAGGCCCAGTACACCTTATTGACCAGCACAGCGTCAAGTTTGTTTAAATCCTTCAATAAATTGAAAAACTTATGCATTCCTTGCAGCCACAGCTCACGGCGCTCGAAAGTACCTTGTGGTATATTCTTATACCCTTCAATACTCTCCTCAGCTAACAAGCCGCTTTCAGCAAGCTCATTTGAATGAGTAATCAACTCACCTGTAGGCAATGCTACGAGATCAAATCTCTCGTCAATCAAATCGATAAGAATCAAATCTGCCGACTCTAGCTTATCAACCGCAGCTAGCAAGTCTTTAGAAAAGTCATTGGCGACCATCCTTCGACGGAAAGCTGACTGGATACGCTCTAGTGCCTCTGTATTTTTGTATGGTGCGCTACACAACGAAGCCATCGAAGATCGAGCGAAATAATCTGAAATCTTGAAACCGGAACTCTCTTCCAGATTGAAAATATCTCTTGAAACACAGCTACCATAAATTAATAAATTCTTGACCACTACTAACGACCTTATAGGATTTATACTTTACAACTGCATCACCTAGCTAAATCGCAACATCAACAACCTACCAAGCCGCAGAGTTCCGCTCATCATTCAATTAAACAAAGACCGAATAGAAAATAAGCATGCGCTTGATTATAGCACCAAGCTCGCCCCTCCCTAACATCTTTGAGCTTCATCGGGAGCCAGATCCATGGTTATGTGCAAACCATGAACATCTTGCGTTTGGTATGAGAGCGGATGCCGCGGTGAGCGCATCAGCTATGTCACCAGACCAGCGAGGCCTAGCATGGGCCTATCTTGAGCCTTCCTGTTCCTATCAGCATTGATGGATTCCATCGAATGGCCACTGCCGTGTTGGTTGCTCGCTACGATGGGGGAGCGCTTTTTCCGAAAATTCCGATCACTGCCCCTGACAGCATACAGGCATCATCTGTAGAACTCGCACCTTCCTCCACCCTTTACCAGATCTGTGCTGACTTGATCGGAAAATCCTTAACTGTCTATACAACCGGGGGCCATTGAACCTGACAGGCGATCGGTTGAAAGGCGCTCGAATGCATGCTTAGAAAGCTGGCTCATTGTTGCACCCTCCGACAACTTCAATGCGACAGTGAAACTAGCGACAGGGTTGGTGGAAATAAATTCTAGACAAGAATTTTCAAGTATTTCCCCAAACTCAATGGAATGCCAACCACGAATGTCGGGGTCGGTCTGACCGAAAGTTAATCGACCACCGACGGAATTGAGCGAAAATAATTTCCCACTGATGCCGCTTCCGCGGAGGATGAATTCTCCTGGCTCGCATTGGCTGATCATGATATTCGGGCCAAAAAGAAACCTTTGGACTTTGGCCTCTGAAAATCGCCAAGAAGGTAAAGCTTTATGTATTTCAATAGTGTCGTTTATCCAGATTTCATCCGGCCAACAAGCTATTATCGTCCTACCCGCTGAAACAGTGCCATCCTGCGTTTTATAGTGGCACCTCAACTCAAAGCCTGAATCAGTCTCGCAGAAATAATCAATCCCCCCCAGAATCCCGCCGAAAGTCTTGACGATTTCTCTTCGGCGAAGGTAATCGAAAGCTAACGGATAAATCCCTGTGTGCCCAGTCGCAGACTCAATATATCTACCAAATCCAGTCTCTCTATCGTAAGAGTAAGAGCCCGCATCAATCAGAATATCTACCCCCTTATACCTTAGCGTAATGCTGGAGTCATCCATCTGCTTGTGGACTTCCGTCCTAGATCCGCACTGCAAAGAAAGATAGAAGTCTTCGTTCTTAACAACCGCAAATCCAGAGCGAGGAAAGAATTTTGACTGATTGATAGATGATTTTTTCGATAAATATGCGGGGGAATCGCCTACGGGGGGGACGCTGCCATCTTGGCGTACGCAATGGCGCAACGAGACTTCAGCGCGATTTATAATATTTCGTAAATTCGAGAACTCAGGTGATGTCAATTCTTCTGCATCAAGCAAATCACAAAAAACCTGATAAAGCTGAAGATTATAGTTATGATAGCCTATGGTATTTTCATTGCATAAACCGTCTTTACAAAAAGCTTTCTCTGCAAGCTTTAAGGTTCTTGATATGGAGATACCATAATACTTTTTCCTTAAATCACTGGAAAGAGAAAAACAACGACTTGCAGCGGCAAGTGCTATGTTGCACATGAGCCCGTGATTATTTTCGTGAAAGTTGTCATCAGATGAGAGCCATTCTAAACATCGATAAAGCTCACAAAAAACTTGAAGACGGATACCTTTGCATTCTACTTCAGAGTCTTGCGTCACTTGCAGATATTTGATAAAAACTTTAACGCGAGTGGCTGTTGAATGATCGCCAGATGCGATCGACTCAACATACAACCTATTTTCCGGCGTGGTGACGAACGTCAAGAAGCTCTCAATACTTTGAGTCGCCAATGAGAGAAAAACCGGATCTTTACTCACTTCAAATGTTGACAGTAAGCACCCTGCGAAGTTAAGGGAGAGCAGCCACATAACATTGGAATTGTTACTGGCTTCAAATTTGCGCCGCCAATCGATCCGTGTCAATTCCCCGATCTCAATTTTTTCGTAATATTTAGCTAGGGGGACGTGGAAAAATCCGCTCTCGTTGAAATTTTTATTGACGACGGGGTCGAAATCTTGCGGAACTTGAACGAATGGCCGAGAGAAAGAATATTTGAGCTCTGCGGTTAAATCTTGTAGAACTTTTTGCGAAAGACTAGTGTTAATTGAGCTATATAACCTCACGGAAACTCGATTAGATTTCTCTATCTCAATGGGCTCTTTTTCAACCCGCAAAAAACCTACAACATGATAATCGCCTGTAACTTTTTCGGTGTCAAAGCTAAATGATGGGCTTGACGAATACCAAGAGGTATGAATCCTTTCATTATCTCTAAAAATATAGTAGGCAAACTGGGCACCCTCTAGATTTTTATTCAGTAGAACTGAGCAATTTATCTTCCCGCCAATGAATTCTGCTTGCACCTTTTTTATTATTTTCATTTTCGTCCTTGCATGAATTTGAGTTCCTGATTGATCAAATTTATAGTACGAATCACCACCCAACGCAATGCTGCATGCGCTCTGATCGTATAGTGCGGAGCCGTTTACCGGAATCCTGCTGCGGGTCGATGAAAAGTTGCTGGGGTGGGATGGTCCACCTAGGGATTCTCCGATCAAGTCAGCACAGATCACCCGACCGGTGCTGAAGTAGTCCCCCGCTCAACCAGCCTACACAAACCTTGCCCATAGGTCAGATCAGCTTTTCCGATTTCGAGTACGCCGATAAGCACAAGCAGATCCGCCGTGAGCGCCCCCTGGCCGAGTTGGAGCAGGTCGTGCCGTGGGGCGGGTGGGTCGCGTTGATTGAGCCGCACTATCCAAAGGCCGGTGGAGGTCGTAAGCCTCACCCATTGGAAACGATACTGCGCGTTCACTTGCTGCGGAGCTGATTTTAGCCTAGTGGTCCAGCAATGGTGGAAGCGGTATACGAGATCACCTCGATACGCCAGTTTGCTCGGCTGACACTCAGACCTCGATTCCCGAGGACACTACGATCATGGACTTCCAACACCTGCTGGAGAAATACCAATTGGCGGCAGGCGTCCTGGAAACCATCAATGCCTACATGCAAATCAAGGGGCTGTCGTTGCGCCAAGGCACAATTATCCACGCGTCAAGTTCGACCAAGGCACAGAGAACATCGTTTGTGCCGATGCGGGCTATTTCGGGGTTGAGAATAGACCTGAGCATGTGCAAAGCCCACTATTAAAGCAACCGACGAAAAAGACTGAAACAGATCAAAAACCAAGAATACACTCAACATAAAAAACATGGACACATATTTAACGCAACAAAAATATGACCTTGAATATTACGCCCCACCAGAAGTACAAAAACCGAAACACCGACTCAAACCCAACATCTTTAATTAACAATAAAAGCACCGGAATCACACCTACTTTTATTTCACCACAATTTTCTTTGAGCAACACCTACACCACAAAGCCGCGATCAATGTGACAGACTTCGCATATTTCCCTGCGCTCATGCCTCCAACGACGGCAATTGCGGCCAGCACCCCGAAAAGCGACAATCTTCATGCCAATTGGTTCAAACAATCTCCAACACCCACATCAATTGGATCCGATATTTCAGATTTCTACTGTCCAACCAGAGAAATGATCAGGCGGTCGCAGGACTCGCGTTGCATTCCCTAGCCGTCTATGGATAATGAGATTACGCTACCGCTGCGTGACATTTGGGTTACTGCCAAGCTGTCTTCCACACTGGGCACGGAGCGAACTGAAAGGCCTGATGGAACAGGACCCACACCCATTTATGTGAAGCAAGAACAAAAAGGCTGAAGAATACAGTGATCAAAAACTTAACTATTTACGGCAGCTGCGTATCTAGAGACATTTTTAACCTAGAAGAAAGCCAGGCATTTAAGTTAACGGATTACTTTGCAAGATCTTCAATGGCCTCGCTATGCAGCCCTTCATACGAAAATGAAGAGGCACTTGAGCGCATACCTTCTGCATTCAGACGGCGTATGGTCGCATATGATTTTTCGAAACAAATTCTCACGCAGCCTAAAGCACTCCAGGATGCCGACATAATACTAATCGATCTAATCGATGAACGATTTGACCTTGCAATCCTACCCTCCGGCCACATCATTACAAACTCCAATGAACTGGCTGAAAGTGGTCTATTGAATGACGGTAATGTCAAAGGCTTCCAACTAATCAAACCCGGCACACCTGAGCGCCGAGACCTGTGGATTCAAGGAATGCACAAATTCCTTGCAGTCCTGGAGCAGCACAAAAAACTCGACTGCTTAATCATCAACAAAGTCTATTGGGCCTCACGCTTCGAACATGCAAGCAATACTAATTTCCCAGTTCCGTTAGCAACCATTGAGAAGGCCAACCAAGAACTGGAATGGATGTACAAGGCGCTGGAAAAAAAACTCGGCAAACATCAGTTTCTATATTTCCCACCACAGCTCTTAACATCAGACGAAGATCACCACTGGGGCGTGTCTCCCTTTCATTATTGCGAGCAGTATTACAAAGAAGCTCTCGCACAATTAAACTTGATAACATCTGAGAACAGCGCGAAGGGCGTGTTGCGTGAATACCTTACGCAGGAGAAATCGCTCCTTATCTCTGAAGGTGCAACCATCACTGTCGCTGCATACAAATCCGAGCATGGAATTTTTGCGCAGTGCTCATTGGTAATGGATGGAAGCATACATGAGGGTGGCGAATTCGCGTTCTATTTGCTCATCGACGGGGATCGACATGACGTCCGTTGGTACGACGCGTTACCGAATGCTTGCTTCCCTATTCCTGACACGCTTGGAGAGCTAACCGTAATAGCCTTCTACCAGGATTCTTCAGGTGAAAAGTTTTCATCCCAATGTATCGTAAGCCCCCTAAATCTTTAGATGATTAGCAATTGCATCGGCGACATTCAAGTGCTAGTCACTGCAGAACTTTAAGGATACTGGAAATAAGTCGCCCAGCAAACGACGATGGGCGACTTGGGACATCGGAAAAACTGAATACACAGGTGCTTACTCTTAAAAACCCGGACAATAGCCTGATTACCAGGCCATACGGGCGCACCTCTCCTGCAGCAGCCAATAAATTCCAGATCCGACAATGAGCAGACGATGAAGGCGCGCATGCAACTCCTATTTCATCGTCAACTTCAGATAGCCGCATAAATTAGCGTTAAAGGCCTGCTTCAATAAACCCTATCCCCCACCAACCGCTTCAAATACTGCCCATACCCATTCTTGGCCAACGGCTCAGCCAGCTTCAACAGCTGCTCAGCCCCAATCCACCCCTGCCTATACGCCACCTCTTCCGGGCAAGCCACCTTCAGCCCCTGCCGCCGCTCAATCGTGGCGATGTACCCGCTAGCCTCCAGCAACGAGTCGTGCGTCCCGGTATCCAGCCAGGCATACCCGCGCCCCATAATCTCCACCGACAGCCGGTTCTGCTCCAGGTACACCCGGTTCAGGTCGGTAATCTCCAGTTCACCCCGCGCAGACGGCTTGATGCCTTTGGCAATCTCGACCACGTCCTGGTCGTAGAAATACAACCCGGTCACGGCATAGCTGGACTTCGGCTTGGCAGGCTTTTCTTCCAGGCTGATTGCCTTGCCCTTGTCATCGAACTCAACCACGCCATAACGCTCGGGGTCATGCACATGGTAGGCAAATACGCTGGCGCCTTCGTCGCGGCCCATGGCATTGCGCAGCAACTGCTGGAAGTCGTGGCCGTAATAGATGTTGTCACCCAGCACCAGCGCCGACAGGTCGTTGCCGATGAACTCTTCACCAATCAGGAAGGCTTGTGCCAAACCGTCTGGCGAGGCCTGCACGGCGTAGGTGATGTTGATGCCCCACTGATGGCCGTCGCCCAGCAGTTGCTCGAAGCGGGGGGTGTCTTGCGGGGTGGAGATGATCAGGATGTCCTGGATGCCCGCCAGCATCAATGTGGTCAGCGGGTAGTAGATCATCGGTTTGTCGTACACCGGCAACAGCTGCTTGGAAATTGCCAGGGTCGCTGGGTGCAGGCGGGTACCCGACCCGCCCGCCAGAATGATGCCTTTACGCTTCATAGTGGTCATTTCTCGTGAATTTCCTTGAGCATGCGGGCCACTCCCTGGCGCCAGTCTGGCAGAGTCAGGGCAAAAGCCTTCTGCAGTTTGTTGGTATCGAGACGCGAGTTAGCCGGTCGCTTGGCCGGGGTCGGATAGGCATCTGTGGTCAACGGGTTGACCTGTTCGGCGTGGGCTTTCAGTGCCACGCCTTGGGCTGCTGACTGTTCCAGCACGTAGCGGGCGTAGCCGCACCAGGTGGTCTCGCCACCGGCCGCCAGGTGATACAGGCCAGCCAAAGACGGATTGGCTCGGGTGGCGGTGATGGCGTGTGCGGTAATGTCGGCGATCAGTTCGGCGCCAGTCGGGGCGCCGAACTGATCGTCGATCACACCCAGGCTGTCGCGTTCGGCAGCCAGGCGTAGCATGGTCTTGGCAAAGTTGTTGCCGCGGACGGCATACACCCAGCAGGTACGGAAGATCAGGTGCTGGCAGGCGGCGGCCTGGATGGCTTGCTCACCCGCCAGTTTGCTTGCGCCGTAGGTATTCAGCGGGCCGACAGTGTCGTCTTCGCGCCAGGCCTGGGCGCCCTGCCCCGGGAATACGTAGTCGGTGGAGTAATGCACCAGCAGTGCGCCGCAGTCGGCGGCAGCACGGGCGAGCACACCCACAGCCTCGGCGTTTACCTTGAAGGCTAGCTCGCGCTCGCTTTCGGCCTTGTCGACGGCGGTGTAGGCAGCGGCGTTAACAATCACATCGGGGGCATAGGCACGCACGGTTTCGGCCAGGCCTGGCAGGTTGGCCAGGTCGCCGCAGTGCGACTGGCTGCGGCTATTCAGCGCCAGCACCTCGCCCAGCGGGGCCAGGCTGCGTTGCAGCTCCCAACCTACCTGGCCGTCCTTGCCCAGTAGCAGAATTTTCATGCGGAGCGCCCTGCGTAGTTCTTTTCAACCCACTCGCGGTAGCTGCCAGACTGTACGTTCTGCACCCACTCCTGGTTGTCGAGGTACCAGGCAACGGTTTTGCGAATGCCGGTTTCGAAGGTTTCAGCGGGTTTCCAGCCCAACTCGCGTTCCAGCTTGCGGGCGTCGATGGCATAGCGGCGGTCATGCCCGGGGCGGTCGGTCACGTAGGTGATCTGTTCGGCGTAAGGCTTGCCGTCGGCGCGCGGGCGCAGTTCGTCCAGCAAGGCGCACACGCGGTTGACGATTTCCAGGTTGGGCTTTTCGTTCCAGCCGCCCACGTTGTACACCTCACCGGTGGTGCCGGCTTCCAGCACACGGCGGATGGCGCTGCAGTGGTCCTTGACGTACAGCCAGTCGCGAATTTGCTGGCCGTCACCGTACACCGGCAGTGGCTTGCCGGCCAGGGCGTTGACGATCATCAGCGGGATGAGCTTTTCCGGGAAGTGATACGGGCCGTAGTTGTTCGAGCAGTTGGTGGTCAGCACCGGCAGGCCGTAGGTGTGGTGGTAGGAACGCACCAGGTGGTCACTGGCAGCTTTGCTGGCAGAGTACGGGCTGTTGGGCTGGTACTGGTGGGTTTCGGTGAAGGCCGGTTCGTCGGCAGCCAGCGAGCCGTACACCTCGTCGGTGGACACATGAAGGAAGCGGAACGCGTGGCGTGCCTGTTCGTCCAGGCCTCCCCAGTAAGCGCGCACGGCTTCCAGCAGGCGGAAGGTGCCGACGATGTTGGTTTCGATGAAGTCTTCGGGCCCATGGATCGAGCGGTCGACGTGGGACTCGGCGGCGAAGTTGACGATCGCGCGCGGTTGGTGCTCTTGCAGCAGGCGGGCTACCAGGTCGGAGTCGCCGATATCGCCATGCACGAAGATGTGGCGCTTGTCGCCCTGCAGGCTGCTCAGGGTTTGCAGGTTGCCTGCATAGGTGAGCTTGTCGAGGTTGACCACGGGCTCGTCGCTACCGGCCAGCCAGTCCAGCACGAAGTTCGCGCCGATGAAACCCGCACCACCTGTTACCAGAATAGTCATTGTTCAGTTCTTCCCAATTCCTGCTTTCAAACTTCACAGCGTTTGAAGTTCATGTGGGCGCTCCTGTGCCGGCAACGCCTGTTCTATTTGTCAGTACCGCGTTCAGGGCTCCAGCCGCCGGCGCTGGTACAGCCAGTCCACAATTTCCCCGCCGGGCACGTAGCCGCTCACGGTGTCGCGCAGCAACTGGCGCACGGTGGCAAAGTCATCCGTAGAGGTTGCGGCCCTCAGTGCATCCAGGCGTTGCTTCAGCACATCCCAGGGCAGGTAGTCTTCGTTGGCGCTCATGATCATGGGGTGGCGTGTGGCAATCACGTTGTCGCCAATCAACAATTCTTCGTACAGTTTTTCGCCTGGACGCAGGCCGGTAAAGTTGATGGCGATATCACCCAGCGGGTTTCGCTCGGAGCGGATGCTGAAGCCAGACAGGTGAATCATTTTTTCGGCCAGTTCCACAATTTTTACCGGCTCGCCCATGTCCAGCACGAACACGTCGCCACCCTGCCCCATGGAGCCGGCCTGGATCACCAACTGCGCGGCCTCGGGGATTGTCATGAAGTAGCGGGTGATTTTCGGGTGGGTCACGGTCAGTGGCCCACCGTTCTTGATCTGTTTGTGGAACAACGGAATGACCGAGCCCGACGAACCCAGCACATTGCCGAAGCGCACCATGGTGAAACGGGTTTTGTTCACCTGCGACACATTGCCGGTCTCGCCCATCAGCACCGGCGCCAGCTCGTTGCTGAGGGCCTGCAGCACCATTTCGGCCAGGCGCTTGGTGCTGCCCATGACGTTGGTGGGGCGCACGGCCTTGTCGGTGGAAATCAGCACGAAGTTGGACACGCCAGCCTGCAGCGCCGCCTGGGCGGTGTATAGCGTGCCGAATACGTTGTTCGACAGGCCCTCGGCAATGTTGTGCTCGACGATGGGCACGTGCTTGTAGGCGGCGGCGTGGTATACGGTATCGACCTGCCAGGCACGCATCACGTCCAGCATCTTGGCCTGGTCACGGACCGAGCCCAGTATCGGGATCAGATGCACGGCCAGGCCTTCGCGCAGGATACGTTGCTCCAGTTCGCCAGCAATGGTGTACAGGTTGAATTCACTGTGCTCGAACAGCAGCAGCGTACGCGGTGTTTGCCCCAGGATCTGGCGACACAGCTCGGAACCGATCGAGCCGCCAGCCCCCGTCACCATCACGGTCTGGTCGATGATGCAGTGCTGCAACAGGTCGCCTTGTGCCGGTACCGCGTCACGGCCCAGCAGGTCGGCGATGTCCACTTCCTGGATATCGTCCACCTTCACCCGGCCGCTGGCCAGGTCCATGAAGCCGGGCACACTGCGCACGTGCAGCGGGTAGCCTTCAAGCAGGTTGAGAATTTCGCGGCGGCGGCTGCGGCTGACCGAGGGCAGCGCCAGCAGGATTTCTTCGGCGCCGGTGTCATCGATCATGCGTTGCAGCTGTGCTGGCTGGTACACCTGCAGGCCGGCGATCACCCGGTCGGTGATGCTGGCATCGTCGTCGATGAACGCCACCGGACGCATGGCCTTGCCCATGCGCAGGGCCGCCACCAGCTGGTTGCCGGCAGAACCGGCGCCATAGACGGCAACCCGTGGCAGGCCGTCGTCGCGGTTGGCGAAAGGCACATGTTGCACGGCGGTGGCGAACCAGTCACCGAGGAAGTACTGGCGCATGGCCAGGCGCAGGCCGCCGACCATGATCAGGCTCAGCCACCAGTAGTTGAAGGTGATCGACCGTGGCACCACGTTCTGGTGGTTACTGGCCCAGTAAATGATGAAGCCCAGAATCAGCGCCGACAGGGTCACGGCCTTGATGATGGCGATCAGCGCATCATTGCCGAAATAGCGCATCACCGCCCGGTACAAGCCGAAGCGGATGAATAACGGGATGGAGATGATCGGCGCCGTGATGAACAGCCAGGTGTGGTCACGAACAGGATTGGCCAGGTCGTCGATACCCAGGCGCACGACAAACGCCAGCCACAGCGCGAACCAGACCAGAATCACATCAGTCGCTACCTGAATCAGCCGTTTGTGGCGCCGAGGTAGTCCAAGCAGTCTTGAGCGCAGCTTATCCATAGAACCTCTGAGGGCTTTCCAAAGTGACATGTCTACAGTCTTCGTCCTATCACTTTAGCTAGTGTTCGAGCTCACCGGCGCGCCAGCGCACGGCCAGATACGCCAATGGCAGGTAGGCGATAATAACGCCCCACACACCGTCCAGGCCCAGCAACAGCACACACAGGGCCACGGGCAGCAGCCAGAACAGGTTGAGCGCGGCCACCGCCAAGGTCACGGGCAGGTGCTTGCCAAAGTGACGAGAGGCAAACTGGTAGGCGTGGCTGCGGTGCGCTTCGTACACCTTGTCACCGCGCAGCAAGCGGCGGATCAGGGTAAAGGTGGCATCTACCACGAACACGCCCA
This sequence comes from Pseudomonas sp. RV120224-01b, assembly GCF_003208145.1. NCBI lineage: Bacteria > Pseudomonadati > Pseudomonadota > Gammaproteobacteria > Pseudomonadales > Pseudomonadaceae > Pseudomonas > Pseudomonas sp. RV120224-01b. The sequence continues at coordinate 66,217 of NZ_QKMQ01000008.1, forward strand.
GCAGAATCAGCCAGCACCAGAACAATTGCGGTGAGGCCCAGGCAGCCTGCAGCGACAAGCCCGCCAGCACGATGCCAAGGAAGCCGCTGCCGGCGTCGCCCATGAAGATCTTGGCAGGCGGGAAGTTCCAGAACAGAAAGCCCAGCGTGGCCGCCGCCAGCAGCAGTGGCAGCACCATCAACTGCGGCACACCGGCCAAGGCCGATAGCAGCACCATGCCCAGGCAGGCGGTGACCGCTTCGATGCTGGCAATGCCATCGATGCCGTCCATGAAATTATAGAGATTGAGCATCCATACGGTGTAGAACGCCGCCAGAATGTAGCCGAACCACTGCAGGTCGAGGGTAAAGCCGAACACCTGCAACGGCGCCAGACCACCCAGCCAGTACAGCATCCACACGGCTGCGGCGAAGTGCCCGAGCAGGCGCCAGCGAGCGGCGATGTGGCCGTGGTCGTCCATGAAACCGATGACCGCAATCAGCGCCCCCGCACCACCAATGGCCACCAGCGCCGCCAACGGCACGGCATCGGCCATGCCCAGCACCGGCAGGCTGGCCAGAAAGCTCAGCACAATGGCCACACCGCCACCCCGTGGGGTAGGCACAGTATGAGAACTACGCGCATTGGGCACGTCGATGATCTGCTTGTTCAGTGCGTAGCGCCGCAGCGCTGCGGTCAGAAGCAGAGATGCCCCTGCGACCAGGGGAATAAGCCACCATGCCATCATTTGTCTTGCTCTTTCAAAAAGTTGAGTGCCGTGGCCCGCAGTGCCTGGTCCACATCCAGCGGGGGCTGCCAGCCCAGCAGCGTACGGGCTTTGCCACTGTCTACCTGCAGCGACCCGCACAGCCGCTGAGCCAGGCCACCCTTGCCGGCTAGCGTTGCCGCCCCCTTCAACCAGGTGGCGGGCACCGGCAGCAACCTGGCGGGCTTGCCCAGTGCCTTGCCCAACCGTTGCAGCAACTCGGTGGTGGACAGGTCGTGGCCGTCGCTGGCCAGGAAGGTCTGGTTGGCGGCCGCCGGGTGGTCGATGCAGGTCACCAGCAGGTCCACCAGGTTGTCCAGCGCCACCAGGCTACGCTTGTTGTGTATGGCGCCAAACGGCAGCGGCACACCTTTGCTCAGCCAGTTCATCATGCTGCGGAAGTTGGCTTTCACACCTGGGCCGTATACCAGCACCGGGCGCACGATCACCACTTCCAGGCCGGTTTGGGCCGCCAGTTGGCGCAGACCGTCTTCGGCTTCACGTTTGGAAATGCCGTAGGGGTCCGATGGCGCAGGTGCTTCGTCAGCGGTGAACGGCTGGCGGCCGTCGGTGGTTTCGCCATTCACCTTCACCGAGCTGACAAAAATGAAGCGCCGAACACCGGCCTGGGCCGCAGCACGGGCCAGGCTAAGGGTGCCATCCACGTTTACCCGCCGGAACTCGGCCAGGGGGTCGGCGGCGGTTTCGTGCATGACATGCACACGGGACGCCAGGTGGATCACGGTATCCACCTGCTCGAAGTGCCCGGATGCCGCGTCCACCGCGGTCAGTTCGCTAAACGAACGGTAGTCGACACCTGCCAGCTGCTGGGCGGGCAATCGCCGCACCAGCGCGCGCGGTGCCCAGCGCGCACCTTCAGCGAGCCGCTGCAGCAACACCTTGCCAACAAAACCGCTACCGCCGGTGGTCAGGACGCCTGGGCGCTGGGCGTTGTCTTGCCCGGCCATCAAGCTCTCCCCACGTGGCCCAGCAGGCGGGTGAACACGCTGCGGTACTGGTCTGCCACCACCGACCAGCGGTAACGGCGGTTGGCAATTTCATGCAGGCGCGCCGACAGTTGCGCCCGCGCGGGCTCATCACCCAGCAGTGCCTGCACGTGCTTGCGTAGCGAGGCGCTGTCGGCAAAGTACAACGCCTGGTCCTCGGTGGTGGCGCGGTTGAACGACACGTCGAAAGCCACCACCGGCAGGCCCAGCCACATGGCTTCGACAAGCGACGGGTTGGTGCCGCCAGCGCTGTGGCCATGCAGGTACACCGTGGCATTGCTGCGCAGCGGGCTTAACTGCTCCACATCGTAGATCGGGTCCAGCAGGTGAATGTTGCTCACCCCCTCATATTGCTTGCGCAGTTGTACGCCGTACTCGCTGTGGTTCCAGTTGCCGATGATCGCCAACGGCATGCCAGACCCGGCAAAGGCCTCGAGAATGACGTGGATGTTGTTCTCCGGTTCGATACGACACACCGTGAAAGCGTATGGTGCCCCCAGGAACGGGTACGCCTGGCGCGCTTGCCCGGTTGGCTCACCCGCACGGGCCTGATCACCACCATAGGCAATCAGTTCGCTGGGCTTGTTGTATTCGGCGGTCACGTACTCCTGCAGCACCTTGTTGTCGGTGATGACCGCATGGGCAAAGCGCACGGCCACGGCTTCAGAGAGCTTCAGGAACCAGCGAGCGAAGTTGGACCATTTGGCGCGTTTCCACTCATAGCCGTCGATGTTCACCACGATCGGCTTACGCGTCAGCAGGCGCATGAATGGCAAGGCGATACAGCCGGAAACACCCAGGATCAGCATCAGATCGTGCTTGCGGTAGGCGTGCAGCATGCTCAGCACGTCGTACGGAATGCTTTGCACGCCATTGGCCTTGAGGTTCAGGTAAACCAGGCGGGCACGCTCGAAAAACTGCGGGCGCTCGGGGTAATGCGGTGCGCTGCAATAGACGGTGAGCTCGCAGTCACCTGGCAGGTTGCGCACCAATTGTTCGGTCAACGTTTCCCAACCACCGTATTGGGCGGGCAAACCTACCGTACCAATTACTGCAATCTTATAGGTCATCAAACACCATCACGATATTTTTCTGGAAGTTGGCGGTGGAAAACTCACTCGCTTTCATGCGTGCGCGCTCGGACAGTGCCTGGCACAGCTGTGGGTCCTGCGACAAGTGCGCAACCGTACGCACCAGTTGTTGATGGTTTTTCGAGTCGATCTGATAGCCCTCTACCCCATCACTGACCAGCTCCACCGGGCCGCCTACCGGGGGCACGATAGTCGGGATGCCAAAAGCCATCGCCTCAAGTATGGTCAGGCCGAAGGTTTCTACCCACCCGTCGACATGGGACAGGTTCAGCACCAGGCTCGCCTCGCGGTAAAACTTCGCCACGTCGGCACTGGCGGGGCTGAGCGTGAGATTTTTCGGCAACGCCTTGCTGGCGAAATAGACGTCCACTTCCTCCGGGCTGGCATTGAGTACCAGCGTGAACGTCAGTGCCGGGTCCGCAGCCAATGCCGTGGCCAGCGCAACGAACTCGTCCACCCCCTTGTAGCCCTTCAGTGACGCCAGCATCAGTACATTGAAACGGCCACCATGCAGGTGCTGGTATGGCGTGGCCATCGCCTGCTGCTGAAACGCCTCGGCAAGGCCGTTGTACACAGTCACCCCCGCCACCCCGGCTACACCTTCCTGTACCTGCAAGTACTTCGACACATAGACCACCTTGCTGGCACAGCCGGCGATCACCCGGCGCAAAAACGCCTTGAGCGCCGCAGGCCGTATGGAGGTTTCATGCACGTGGTAAACCACCTTGGCACCACGCAGGCGGGCAGCAAGGGCAGCGCCAAACGGCAGCATGGTATTGACCAGCACAACCTGCCCCGGCCGCACTTTGTGTAGCAGGCTGAAAAACAGCGCCACTTGCGAACACGCGTAGGCCAGCAAGGTCAACCAGCGGTTGTCGAAGCGCTTGTAGGCGAACTTGCAGGTGCGCACCTGCAGTTCGTCGAGCACACCGTGGCCGCTGCTGCCCACATGCAGGGTGCAGTCAGCACCGCTTTGCTGCAGCGCATTGATGGTCTGGTTCAGTACCCGGGGGCTACCGCTGTAGTCATTCAGCAGATGGACAAAGTGCAACGTTTTCATGCCACCCCTTCTTCAGCGACGCGCGCCTTGATGAACTTGGCCGGCACACCACCGTAAATCGAGTTCTTGCGGTACACGCCCGCCGCTACCACCGCCCCTGCGGCGAACACGCAACCCTCCTCGATTACCGCGCCATCGAGCACGGTCACCTTGGCGCCGATCCAGCAGTTGCGGCCAACCTTGATGCCTTGGCGGGTTACGCCCTGCAGCCGAATGGGTTGCAGCGGGTCTTCGAAATTGTGGTTTTCCGAATGGAAGCTGACAAAGTTGCCGATGATGGTGTCGCTGCCAATCTCGATGCCACCGGCACAACCCAGGAAGCAACCGGCGCCCAGGCCGACGTTGTCACCTATCACCAGGCCCTTGCCGATGTTGGCCAGGCTGCCGGTGCATTCGATAATGATGTGCTTGTTCAACGACACGGCGGTGCCAAAGCGGATGCCGTCATTGGACAAGGCATCGACGAAGCAGCCCTGGTCGATCACCAGCCCCGGGCCATATTCGATCTTGCCCACTTCTTTCAGCGTCACCCCCGAGCCAATGAATGCCAGCCGCCGCCGGCGCAGGCGAATCACGCCGCGGCAGGCCATTATCAGCTTGGTCATGATCAGCCCCAGCAGATAGCCCGAAGAGATACGCCGGTCGATGACCATGGGGCGCTTCTTGATCAGCAACACCAGTTTTTCGAGCAAGGCATGCATCATTTCACAGCCCTCACCTGGGTAAACAAGGCTTTGACAAAGGCCGGGCTGCGGTAGGCCACGGCCTTGCGGATGGCGGCATAGACCAGGTACAGGTCAAGCAGGCCGCGCTGCAGCAGGCTGTGGGAATGGAAGCTGATACGCAGGCCGTGGATCATTTCCTCGAAGCGGAACAAGGCCCGCTCCGGGGTATCGGCACTGTGCTCGGACAGGTCGTGGGCTATTTCCACATCCAGCACGCAGGCTTTGGGGAAATACCCCTCGTAGCGAATGAAAAAGTCGGTATCGGTGGCATAGAAGCGCAGCCGCTCGTCATAGAACGGTTTCATGCGCTGAAAGCACTCGCGGGTGAAGATCAACCCGCTGTTGATGCCCAGCAGGTTTTTCGACGCCACAAGGCCGGGGGCCACATCGGGCGTAAGGCGGCCCATGAACAACCAGCGCTGGCCGGGGCTGACCAATTGCCCATGGCTGACCAGCCGGGGCATGAACACCCCCACCTGCTCGCCCTCCGCTGCGCTGCGCACCTGGCCAATCTGCGCCAGGCAACTGGACAGGCGTATGGTCGAGTAGTTGGTGTCGTCGTCCGAGATCATGAACAGCTCGACCCCGGAGGCGAATGCCTCCTTGGCCACCTGGTTGTAGATCACCGAAAGCCGTTGATTGTCCGCCTCGAACCAGCGTACGCCCGGGCACGGCTGCGCCACGCCGGGCGAGTTGTTCCAGACGTACAGTTGCAAGTCGATACCCTCATCATGCAGCAGTGCCTGTTGTGCGAGCAGCGACTGCAGGGCAATCGAGTCCTGGCTAGTTTTCCGATACAGAACGATCAGTACTGCCAAGCTCAACTTTTGTTCTTCTGTTTTCACCAATGATCACCATCACCACGATCGCGAAAATGTAAAGGACCACGCTGTTCGTATAGGACTGGAAAAAGAACGAGCTCAGGAAGAACGGGTAACTGGCAATCACGAAGTTGCCCAAACCGTTTTTCCACGCACTCGCATGTGGCCTGTCCCGGACGATGATCGCCACCAGCTTGTGATACCAAAGAATCAACCCGGCCATGATCAACGCCCCGACCCATCCGCAGGTGGCCAACAGGTTGAGCCAGAACGAATCGAACCAGTAAGGCTGGCCTGGGCCCACCGAGCCGAAGCCGTAACCCATGGGGTGCGCGTTCAGCACCTGGTACATGTGAAGCCACTGGCGTTCACGGTCCAACGCAGACAAATCCTGGGTGTAGCCCATCGACAGATAGGCGAAGATGGCAACAGTCAGGCCAACGAACTGCAGGTAGCCCAACAGCGAAATCAGCCAAGCCGTACGCAGCACACGGGCTACCACCAACATCGCGCAAATGCACACCAGGCCGATCATGGCCGTGCGTACCGAACCGATCACAATCAACCCGCACAGCAGCACAAACGCAGTGCCTAGCAACAGGCGCCGGGCAAGCGACCAGCTTCGCCCGCTGAGCAGCACGGCCAGCGTCATGGCGGCGGTGTTGAGAATGACTGCGGAAAACTCCAGGGTGCCGGTGAAAAAGCCGGAAACCCGCGGCAACCCATCACGCATCGAGTTGTAGGGCTGCAACTCGTAGCCTTTGGCGGAAAGCAGCGGCCAGTACCAGAACTGCTCGGCCGAAGAGATCGTCAGGTACTGGTACAACGCATACAGGCCGGTCAGCACGCTCATGGCCAGCACCGACCAGTACACATGGCGCAGCTTTTTCTCGGTCGACACCGCCTGCGCCCAGATGGCCACTGCCATACCGACGAACACTGGCACTGCCAATGCCCGGAACATGCGTACCGAACCTGCGCTCAAGTCGCCGAACAGCAGGTACAGGAAGGCGAAGAACAAGACGATCAGCAACGACCGCCCCACCTCGAGGTTGACCGTACCGCGCGCCGTAATGCTGGCCAAGGCACGCAGCAGCAGCCACATGATCATCAGCAGGCTGAGCATTTCGCGCCAACCGGCAAAGGCACTGCCCAGCCCCAGCGTCAGCACGGCAAAGTCGCTGAAGAACAACAGACAGAACAGCACGCCGATAAAGATCTTGATCACACTCACCCTCGCGCTCTGGCAAACCTGGCCAGCCGCAACAGCGTGACCTTGATCAGGATCTTGATGCGCGGCACCCAGGCGTAGGAAAGCAGCGCTCGCAACGCCAGGTTTGTGTCCGTACGGCACAGGGCGTCGAAGACATCCGCAGGGACCATGCTAGTGACCTTACCTGTCGGTTTCATGAAATCGAGGTTGCCCGACCACGGCAGCATGGCCGCCAGCTGGTTTTCGCTGTATTCACCCCGTTCGATGCAAGCCAGGTACCGCGCCTTCACCGCTTCTACCGAGTTCACCTGCTGCACGGCCTCGACCACCGATGCACTGGGCTGCGGCTGCTCGATGCTGGCCAGCAACTGATCGACGCTGGCCACCTTCAGGCTGTCGGCGGGGGAATAGCCCTGGATCGGCGCAACCAGCCCGACACAACGCCGGCCCTTGAGCAATTGCTCGGCGAACGCCGTGCCGCCGGGTATAGGGTAGCTGTCCAGGTAGAAGTCAGCTTTTTCGGCGAAGGCCAGGTAGTCCTTGTACGGCAGGTGCCGGCGGATGAAAAAGCGCGTGGGGTAACGCAGTTTCACTGTCCACCACCAGGTGTTGGTCAGCGGGTTGGCACCAATGATCCAGCATTCGGCCTTCGGAAACCTGTCAAGAATAGCCGTGATCGACGGGCGCATGTCCAGGCCACCATGGGGCTTGTACTTGGCAGCAGAGGCTGCGCTGAACACCTTGATCCGCTCATGCGTGGGCACAGCATCCGGTACTTTTGCGCCGCTGGTCTCGATCGGGATCGCCAGGAAGCTCTTCTGGCAGGTGAGGTGCTTTTTCTTGTCCAGATGGTGCCCGTAGGCGCTGATCTCGAAATACACATCGGCCACCGAAGCGCCGAAGCTGAAGACGTGGTCTGCGTGGTTGACGAAATACACCGTCACCGCAGCGCCGCGCTGCAGTTTCAGCAGGCCACACGCCACAGTGGTGATGATGTCGTCCGGGTGGATGTGCAGCACCACCTTGTCGTATTGGGCAAGGGTGTCGACGATGGATTGCAGACGGGCACACGGGTCATCGCCACGCGCCTGTTCGATATGGGCAAAAAAACCGGCCAGCCGTTCAAGCACCTGGGGTTTGGCGCTGCGTGTAACCAACAGGTCCACGGGCCCCTCGTGCATGTGCGCCAGGCGCTCCATCAGCCGGGTGTGCCCGCCTTGCAGGTAGGGCTCGCTGACCACATGCAGGCAGCCCCGCGATAGGCCATTGGTGGCCGGCACCGTGACCAGGCTGGCGCACTGGGCGGTCAGGTGGCGCTCCAGCGACGCTGCCTCGTAGATGTTCAAGTCCACGGCCCAGAGCAGCGCACCATAAACTTGCGCCTGAGCCAATGCCGGCCCGGGTGCGGCGTTCAGTATGCGTGCCTGCAGCTGCTCCACCACTTGTTTCATTGCTCAGCTCCGTGCCGAATCAGCGACAATCGACGGCAACCGGCGAAAGACCGCGAAATACATGACGATCGCGTACAACAGGTAGTTGACGGCGTAGGCAAGTGTGACCTTGTCATAACCCCAGAGTTGCGTGAGGTACACCGTCAAGGCGTAAAGCGAGAGCGTAGCGAGGATTTCCGTCACCAGGTACAGCCGCGTCAATGCCTTGCCCAGCATCAGGTAGGCCATCAGCCAACTGGCAATCTTCAGGCTGTCGCCCACCATCTGCCAGGCGAACAGTTCGCGCATTGGCAGAAACGAATCGGAAAACAGCACCTGGATGATGAAGTCGCGCAGCAGGTAGATAACCAGCCCGGCCAGGATGGTCATGGGCAGGATCAGTTTGTAGCCCTGCAAAATCTCCTTGCGCAGCTCGCCGGCATCCTTGATTTCGGACAACCGTGGCAGGTAATAAACCGCCAGGGTGGTGGTAATCAGCATCAGGTATGCCGAGCTCAGTCGCCACATGGCTTCCCAATAGCCCGCTTGCGCCCAGCCGAAGGTGTTACCCAGGTAGTCGCGCAGGAACACATGACACACCGGCAGGGAGCAGGCCGTGACCACGGCCATCAACGCAAACCTCGACAACCGCGCCAACGCCTGGCGATCCAGCCGTCCAAAGAAATCGGCAAGCTGGAACCAGGGCGTACGCATGCAGATCAGCAAGGTAGCCACGAAACTCAGCGACTGGTACACCGCCAAGGCCACCAGCGCACCGTACAGCCCAAGCTGAATGGTCAGTACACAGGTGACTACCAGCGAAATCAGGCTACCGAAGATATTGGCCAGCACATAACGCGGCACATCCTTCTTGCCGTTGAGCACGCCAAGCAACAACGAGTTGAAGGCAAAAAACACCAGGGTGGCGGCAAACCACAGCAGCACTGTCGCCAGCGATTCATCGTTGAAGAACCAACCGGCCAGGGGCTTACGCAGCACGATGATCAGCACCGCGAGCAGCAGCGAGACCAGTACCGACAGTGTACCGGCGGTTCTCCAGACCTTGCGTTGCTCTTCGGGCTGTTCGGCAAACTCCGCCGTGTACTTGGTTACGCCAGTGCTGACGGCACCGCTGGCCAAAGTGGTGAACATGGTCACCGCATTCTGCAGTTGGCCGATGGCCGCGTAACCGGCTGGCCCTACGTACAGGGCCAGCACTTTGTTCAGGCCAAGCAGGGTGGCCATCTTCACCGCAACCGCTATGGCATTGAGCAGGCTAGTTCTGATCAGGGTCATACCTGGCACTCAAGGACGCGAAAAGCTGTTGCAAGCGTCAATGACATGCTGGATAGAGTCCACAGTCAGGGTCGGGTCCATGGGCAGGCTCAGTACCTGCTCATGCAAACGTTCGGTCAGCGGTAGCGAAAGGTCGGCCAACTGCGGATAGGCCTGTTGCCGGTGCGGCGGTATCGGGTAATGCACCAGGGTTTGTACCCCCTGTTGTGCCAGATGCTGCTGCAACTGCTCACGGCACTCGCTGCGCACCACGAACAGGTGCCAGGCGTGCTGGCCGGCAACGCCCGGGTCAGGCAACTGGATGGCCGGGTTGTCGATGCCGGCCAGGTACTGCTGTGCAACCTGCTGGCGCAGGCGGGTCTCGCTGTCCAGGTACGCAAGCTTCACGCTCAACAGCGCAGCCTGTAGTTCATCCAGACGGCTGTTCACGCCCTGGTAAATGTTCATGTATTTCACATGCGAACCGTAGTTGCGCAGCGACTTCAGGGTCTCTGCCAACGCATCGTCGTTGGTGGTGACTGCGCCGGCGTCCCCGAGTGCCCCGAGGTTCTTGCCCGGGTAGAAGCTGAAGCCCGAGGCATCCCCCCAGGCACCTGCCCGCCGCCCGTCCAGCTCGGCACCGTGCGATTGAGCAGAATCTTCCAGCACCAGCAGGCCATGTTGCTTCGCGAACGCGTTGATCGCCGGCATGTCGGCAAGCCGGCCATACAGATGCACCGGCATGATCACGCGGGTGCGTGGAGTCAGCGCTTGTGCAAGGTTGTGCGCCCCCAGGTTGAAGCTGCCTTCATCAGGCTCAACCAGCACGGGCACCAGCTTGTTCTCGGTGATAGCCAGAATGGTGGCAATGTAAGTATTGGCGGGTACCAGCACCTCGTCGCCTTCGGCGATACGCCCCAACTGCTTCCAGGCACGCAAGGTCAGAATCAGCGCGTCCAGGCCGTTGGCTACACCAATGCAGTGCTTTACCCCACAGTAGCTGGCGAACTGGGCTTCGAACTGCTTGAGTTTCTCACCCATGATGTACCAACCCGAGTCGATGACCTCGGTGCAGGCATCGATCAATGCCTGACGGTATTGTGCGTTCACACCTTGCAGATCGAGAAACTTAACCATTGCGGTCTATCACCCTGATAATTTTTGCTGGATTCCCTACGACAACGGCATAAGGCGGGACGTCTTTGGTCACCACTGCCCCTGCCCCCACCATGGCGTACTCGCCAACGACGATGCCTGGCAACAACGTGGCATTGGCGCCAATACTGGCCCCACGCTCCAGGGTAATGCCATTGAACTGCTCCGGGTAAACCTTGGAGCGCGGCATCGCGTCGTTGGTAAACGTGGCATTGGGGCCGATGAACACGTCATCGGCAATGCGGGTACCGTCCCACAGATAAACGCCGGACTTGACCGTCACGTTATCCCCGAGCACCACATCACCTTCAATCAGGGTATGGGCGCAGATGTTGCAATTACGCCCGATTTTCGCACCGTTCATGATCACCACGAATTGCCAGACCCGGGTGCCTTCGCCGATAGCGTCGCTTTTCACATCGGCCAGTTGATGAATGCTAGGCATTGCGCTTCAGCTCCGTGAACGTGGTGTAGTCACGAATGTAGTCGCCCTCGTCGTAATGTGCGTCGGCCAACACCAACAGCACACAGTCGGGGCTGAAATCATGCATTTCGTGCCAGACCATGGGCGGAATCAAAATGCCCTTGTTGAAAGCGTCCAGCCAGTGATCTGTGCGGGTGGTACCGTCATCCATGAGCATCCGGCAACGCCCGGACACGCAGATGGCCAGCTGGTTGAGTGCCTTGTGCGCGTGGAAGCCACGGGAAACCCCTGGCAGCGTCTCGGTAAGGTAGTACACGCGCTGAATGGCGAATGGCACATTGTCCAGGGCTTGCAGGGCCACCAACTGGCCACGGTGATCACCCAGCACCTTGAACAGTTCGATCTGGGCCAGCGCCCCTTCTTCGGCGGAGTTCAGATGGTGCCGGAACGACGGGGCCTGGTTGTCTTTTTCACTGACGATGAGGCCGTCGCGCATTGGCCAGTCAATGGCCAGGTCAGGGTCATCCCAGTGAATACTGCCTTCGGCGTCCTTGTTGTACACATCCGTGGTTTTGTACAGAAAGTGCGTTTCGTCCTCCAGAGCGATAAAACCGTGCGCGAAACCTTCGGGAATCCACAGCATACGGTTGTTGCGCTCGGTCAACTCGACCCCTACCCACTGCCCGAATGTTGCCGAGCCTGGGCGGATATCGACAGCGACGTCATAGGCCGCACCGCGCACGACCCTGACCAGCTTGCCCTGCGCATGCGGTGCGCGCTGAAAATGCAGCCCGCGCAACACGCCACGATGGGACATCGAGTGGTTGTCCTGGACGAACGCACGGGGCTTGCTCAAGCCAAGCTCCAGCAGTGCGCCATGAAAGCGGGTTTCATTGAAGGTTTCCGTGAACCACCCGCGATCATCCTCGTACACGGCGGGTTCCACTATGACAACATCAGGAATGTTCGTTTGAACAAGCTTCATCGGTAAACCTTTGGCATGATTTTTTTTGTGAGGGCCCGTCGCGCCGCCCCCTTTATTCCTGCAGTTTCACCGTTTACACGGCAAAAGTCTCTCGCTAAATGCGACCTGCGCGTTGCTATTCATTTTTGGGTCAGGCCCGGCGCCTTTGCAAATTCTGCATGGCATATTTCAGGGTTGCAATCAGGCAACCGAGGGCCAACCCAACAATTACACCCAGGGCAATGATCAAGTTCCGCTTGGGTTTAATCGGTACATCAGGCTGCTCTATGGTGCCGTCAAGCTGATAAACACTGACATGGCGCTGCGCCCCTACCATCCCTTGATAAAACTGCTGTTTGGTTTGCACTTCCCTGAGCTCGGGAATGAACGCATCTTCACTTTTACGCTGCTGCAAACTGGCAATTTCGGCGGCCAGCGCCTTGCTACCGCGCATGTAAGTCAGCTCGCCGTCCATTTTGCCAGACAGCGCCTTGGAAACTTCACCACTTATCAGCGGCGGGTTTTGCAGGCCAATGGCCGTTGCAATCTGCAACGCCTCCTGTAAACGGGTGATCTTGTCCTCACGTTGCTGCTGGCCGCTTTCACGCAGGTTGTCGAGTTCCAGTTGCAGTGCATTGGCACGTACCTGAGCCTCCCTGGTGGCATCGTGCAGGACTTCGGCCTTGGCGGCGGCGCCGGCCTTCTCGACATAAGCGGTTGCCCACTGGGACGCCACGGCAGGGTCACGCCCACGGAAGGCGACATAGGCGCGCGGAGGCTCACCCGCCAGTTGCACGACATCAAAAGAGCCATTGAACGCAGCATACAATGCCCCTTGCGCCCCTTGCCCCGCCACTGCGGAGGGCATGTAAACTTCTTTGAAAAACTGACGTCGCAGTGTTTCACCGTTCAGATGTTCAACGAAGATGTCAAAAACCTTACGCGACGTGAATGGCTCCAACCCAGTCTGCTTGGTGCGGCCATAGTTGAGATCGGCTATATCACTTGTCGCCGGTGCCGCCAAAAATATTTTGGCCTCATAAACGGGCTTGGCCAACAGCGCATAAGCCAGTGCAACTGCCGTGACGACTACCGTGACCAGAAAGATGAGTAGCTTTTGCCGCCACACCCCTTCCAGAAACTCCAACAGGTCAACTTCTTCACTATTGCAACTGCGGCGCTCAAGGTCATTGCGCATTTCTTGTGTTTTTCCTTGGGTCTGACTGCGTACACGGTTTCTGGCATACCAAAACATCACGAGCGACTGCATCGAACTCGGCAAGGCGCACGCCCTCATGAGGGTAGCGGCATTATGCCAACATCTTACACATCCAGCGCCAGGGTTAGTCGCAGTAGATAAACGCTGCCGGGATTAGTTCCCACCTTGCGTCGGCCAGCTCACCGTTGTCAGACCAAGGGTTCAGGGGACGAAGACCTCCAGACTTTCACCCGCCCGCTCTGCATGCTGCATCAAGGCCTTGTGCAAAGCAGCCTTTGCGCCCCTCTCACCATGCACCAACAGCACCCTGCCAGGCTGCACCTGACCACCCAGCGCAAACTGCACCAAACCTGCCTGATCAGCATGTGCGGAATACCCCGATAGCGTCATGACTTTCGCCCGCACGTCGTACATTCTTCCGTCCAGATCAATCTGCACGAACCCTTCCGCCCCCTCGCTAGCCTGAATCACCGCCCCCGGTGTGCCCTTGGCCTGATAGCCCACAAACATCACCTCGTGCCGTGGGTCCCCCAGCATGGCCTTGAGATAATTGACGATGCGCCCACCCGAGCACATGCCATTGCCGGCGATCACGATCGCCGGGCGCCCGGTGCTCTTGAGGTAGTTGACCACCTGCTGGTGGCGCGCATGGGTGTCTACATTGATCAGCTGGCTGAACCCCAGCGGGTCGCGTCCCTCGGCCAGGCGCGCCCTGGCTTCGGCATTCCAGTAGTCGTGCAAGTTCCGATACACGCTGGTGATGCGCTGAGCCAAAGGCGAGTCGAGGATAATGGGCAGTTGCGACCAGTCAATCGGGTCGCCATCGGGGCCCGGGCCGGCGCTACCCAGCAATGCCTTGCGATGAAGTATGCCTTCCAGCTCGCACAGCAGCTCCTGGGTGCGACCCAGGCTGAACGCCGGAATGAGGAGGGTGCCCTTGTCAGCCAAGGCACGATCGATGGCCTCTTCCAGCCGCTGCCTGCGGTCGCCGACATGCGGTTGCAAGCGGTCACCATAGGTACTTTCCAGCACCAGCACGTCGGCGCGCTCTGGCGGCTGTAGCGGGCGCAACAAGGGATTGCCACACGCCCCCAGGTCACCAGAAAACACATAGCGGCTACTGGATTGCCCATGCTGCATGTCGCACTCGACATACGCCGAGCCCAGCAGATGGCCCGCGCGCTGCAAGCGAATGCGACAGCCAAGGCCTGGGCGCTCGACCAGCGTGTGCCACTGCTCGAACGGCAGGGGCACGATAAGGTCGCAGACGAATTCGAGGTACCGCGCCACCTGGGCAGGGTCACTGCTGACGCTCAGCTTGTAGGCGTCTTCCAGCACCAGCGGTAGCAGCTGTGCGGAAGGCTCACTGCAGAGGATGGGGCCGCGGTAACCGGCGGCCAGCAGCGCAGGGATACGACCAACGTGATCCAGATGCACATGCGTGATAATCAGGGCCTCGATGCCCTGCACGTCAAAGCCGAGCGGCGCAGCGTCTGCGCCTTGCGCTGCCTCGGCGCCCTGCTCCAGGCCGCAGTCGACCAGCAAACTGGTGAATGGGGCAAGATGCAGTTGGTGACAAGACCCGGTAACGCTGCGGGTACCACCGTGATGGGAAAGGCTGGGATAGTCCATGCTGCGCACACTCACCTGGGCCGAAAATGAAGTGCGCTATTACTCCACGACGACCAGTGCATGCATAGGTGACGCTTTCCTAAGCGAGCGTAGGAAATTTCCCTAGTTACCGCTCAGTGCCGCCTGCCGGGCAGACGCCCTGATCTTGCGCTTGCTGCGCTGCACGCCGTAGGCACCCAGCAATGGCCCGACTGCCAGGCCAATCACCAGCGCGGCCAGCACCAGCACGGCAACCGGCATTGCCGGGGCAGCCCAGCCGAACAGGACCAGCGACACGGTTTGCTGGTTTTCCAGCACGAAGAACAGCACCACGGCCGCCAACAGCAGCACGAATACCGCCGCCAGGGCGCGCTTGAGGTTACGCATCAGATTGCTCCTTGAGGGATCAGGTATGAACCTCATCATGCTCGTCTTCATTGACCCGATCGCGCAACTCTTTGCCGGGCTTGAAGTGCGGCACGAACTTGCCTTCGAGGCTGACCGACTGGCCGGTCTTCGGGTTACGGCCCACGCGCGGGGCACGATAGTGCAGCGAGAAGCTGCCAAAACCGCGGATCTCGATGCGATCGCCGGTAGCAAGGCATTGTGACATCTGCTCAAGCATGGTCTTGATGGCCAGCTCCACGTCCTTGGACGAGAGCAGCCCTTGATGGGTGACAATACGTTCGATCAGCTCCGACTTCGTCATATTTTTCCCTTCGTTATCAAGCAGCTAGATCATTGCTTAACCAGTTTGTAGCACGCCGGGAAGGTTTTGAACAGGGCGGTTCTTGACTTAATAAAAAAATTCAAGATTGAAGTTTTACAAGAATGGTCTAGCCAAAGGGGCCAACCAACACCGCCCAGCCAGGAGCAAGCCCCTTCATGCCAACTGCTGTCGAGCGCCTGCAGGTGAAAAACGCTTTCGCATTGCGAGCGCAGGCTTCTCCACCAACACCCACGACGCATACCCGGCAACCCAGGAAACGGGTACGGCAGCCAGCATCAACCAATAAGGCCCAGCCCACGGCATCGCCCCCGCCAGAAGCTGCTGGATCGGAAATGCATACAGGTAGATACCGTAGGAATAGTCCTGCACGACCGAAGGCAGCCTCAATTGCGGGCAGTAGGCGAAATAAAACGTGGCGTAAATGGTCAGGAGTGCGAACGTGAATACCTCAAAACGCCCACCCCTGCTCAGCAAGAACAAAGCGACGCAGGCAAACAACAGCCAACCTGCATGCGGAACAACCGCTCGGAACGAATAAAAGACCGACCCTGCCAGGAAACACACCACCAGCTTGAACGGGTACTCCGCAAAAGCCGGGTGCAGCGTATGCAACCCCAGCGCAACCAGCAGTGCCGCAAGCGCCAGCCCGCCTATTGGCCACCGGCAAAGCCTGGCCACAAGCACTAACGCGCCCAGCACCAGGTACATGCGCATCTCCAGCGGGATGGTCCACAAACTGCCATTGACCGAAACCCCTTGGAAACGCGGAGTAAAGGTCACCCCGGGCAGCACGAACTGGGCATCCTTGAAAATCAGCAACGGGCTATAGAAGTATTTATAGACCTGACCTTGCGAGAAATACTCCACAAGCGTCAGCGAGGTAACGATAGGCCCCAGCACGAACGCCATCAGAAACAGGCACACCAGCAGGCCAGGCACGATCCTGAGTGCACGTGCCAGGTAAAACTCCTTGGCACTATTTCTTTCACCACTGGCAGCGATCAAGAACCCGCTGACCATGAAAAACACTTCCACACCCAAGCTGTGAACGGGCACCGGCAATCCCAGCTGCATCCCCGGGTCAGCACAACTCAGGCACTCCAGATACGAGAGCGCGAAGGAGTGCCCAACCACCACCGCGGTTGCCGCCAGCAACCTGATGATCAGGAAATTATTGTCACGCCCGCGACCTTTTATTACGTCGCCAAACATCAACATACCCAACCCACCCCCGACCAACCCGTTTCAGACACAAAAAAGGGCGACCCGAGGGTCGCCCTTTTTTACCGATCAAACAGAACTCAGTTCTGCTTGGCCATTGCTTCGCGCAGCAGCGCAGCCATGGTGGTGTCGGCAGCCGCTTCCGGAGCGTTTTTCAGGCTCTGGATGGCTTCGCGCTCTTCAGCGTCGTCTTTCGATTTGATCGACAGGCTGATAACGCGGGACTTGCGGTCAACGCTGATGATCTTGGCTTCGATCTCTTCGCCTTCCTTCAGAACGTTACGCGCGTCTTCAACGCGGTCACGGCTGATTTCGGAAGCTTTCAGAGTGGCTTCGATGTCGTCGGCCAGGGTGACGATGGCGCCTTTGGCGTCAACTTCTTTCACGATGCCCTTGACGATAGCGCCCTTGTCATTGACAGCAACGAAGTTGGAGAACGGATCGTCTTCCAGCTGCTTGATGCCCAGGGAGATGCGCTCGCGCTCTGGGTCGACCGACAGGATGACGGTTTCCAGCTCGTCGCCCTTCTTGAAACGACGTACGGCTTCTTCGCCGGTTTCGTTCCAGGAGATGTCGGACAGGTGAACCAGGCCGTCGATGCCGCCGTCCAGACCGATGAAGATACCGAAGTCGGTGATCGACTTGATGGTACCGGTGATCTTGTCACCCTTGTTGAACTGGCCGGAGAAGTCTTCCCATGGGTTGGACTTGCACTGCTTGATGCCCAGGGAGATACGACGACGCTCTTCGTCGATGTCCAGAACCATGACTTCCACTTCGTCGCCAACCTGAACGACTTTCGACGGGTGGATGTTCTTGTTGGTCCAGTCCATTTCGGAAACGTGTACCAGACCTTCAACGCCTTCTTCCAGCTCAGCGAAGCAGCCGTAGTCGGTCAGGTTGGTAACGCGAGCCTGTACGCGAGTACCTTCTGGGTAACGGGCAGTGATAGCTACCCACGGATCTTCGCCCATTTGCTTCAGACCCAGCGAAACGCGGTTGCGCTCGCGGTCGAACTTCAGAACGCGTACGTCGACTTCGTCGCCAACGTTAACGATTTCCGATGGGTGCTTGATGCGCTTCCAGGCCATGTCGGTGATGTGCAGCAGGCCGTCGATACCGCCCAGGTCCACGAATGCGCCGTAGTCGGTGAGGTTCTTGACGATACCTTTGACTTGCTGGCCTTCCTGCAGGGTTTCCAGCAGGGCTTCGCGCTCGGCGGAGTTCTCGGCTTCCAGCACGCTGCGACGGGAAACGACAACGTTGTTGCGCTTCTGGTCCAGCTTGATGACCTTGAATTCCAGCTCTTTGCCTTCCAGGTGGGTGGTGTCGCGCACTGGGCGGACATCAACCAGGGAGCCCGGCAGGAACGCACGGATGCCGTTAACGTCGACAGTGAAGCCGCCCTTAACCTTACCGTTGATAACGCCCTTGACCACTTCTTCGGCGGCGAAAGCTGCTTCCAGAACAATCCAGCACTCGGCGCGCTTGGCTTTTTCACGGGACAGTTTGGTTTCGCCAAAGCCGTCTTCGACCGCGTCCAGCGCAACGTGCACTTCGTCACCGACCTTGATGGTCAGCTCGCCAGCTTCGTTGTAGAACTGCTCGAGCGGGATGACGCCCTCGGACTTCAGGCCAGCGTGTACGGTAACCCAGTCGCCGTCGATGTCGACAACGATACCGGTGATGATCGCACCCGGCTGAAGATTGAGGGTTTTCAGGCTTTCTTCAAAGAGTTCTGCAAAGCTTTCGCTCATTTTAATTCCTGTAAATTCGGGCGAAACAAACGCCCCTCGCCACATTCCAGACAATGTGGGTCTGTTTTAAGTAAAGGAAAGCCAGCAGGACGTTGACTGGTGCCCCTGCCTGCTCTCCTGGCTATCAGAGGAGGTCGCGCTGGGCGATCTCGCTCCTGATACGTTGCAACACCTGCTCGATGGACAACTCGGTAGAGTCCAACTGAATGGCATCGACCGCTGGTTTCAGCGGGGCCACTGCACGTTGGGTGTCGCGCTCATCACGCGCACGAATCTCATCCAGCAGACTCGACAGACTAACATCTTCACCCTTGCCCTTCAACTGCAGGTAGCGACGACGTGCACGCTCCTCCGCGCTGGCGGTAAGGAAGACCTTCAACGGCGCGTCGGGGAACACCACGGTGCCCATGTCGCGACCGTCGGCGATCAGGCCCGGCGCCTCGCGGAACTCACGCTGACGCACCAGCAGTGCATCACGCACCGCCGGCAGCGAAGCCACCATCGACGCACCCGCACCTACCGTTTCGGTACGGATGACGTTACTGACGTCTTCACCCTCAAGGATGATCTGTTGCAGCTTACCGGGCTCGGCGGCGATGAACTGCACATCCAGATGGGCGGCAAGCTTGGTCAGCAGCTCTTCGTTGGTGAGGTCGACGCCGTGATTACTGGCATTGAACGCCAGCAAGCGGTACAGCGCACCCGAATCCAGCAGCTTCCAGCCCAGCTCGCGAGCCAGCAGGCCGGCGACCGTGCCCTTGCCCGAGCCGCTAGGCCCGTCGATGGTGATAACCGGTGCCAGCGAATTCACGACTTGCCCTCTTCCGCCACGCGGATACCCACTTCGGCACACAGCGCCAGGAAGTTGGGGAACGAGGTGGCGACGTTGGCGCAGTCATGGATGCGGATGGGCGCGCTGGCGCGCAGCGAGGCCACGCTGAAAGCCATGGCAATGCGGTGGTCACCGTGGCCATGCACTTCGCCACCGCCCAACTGGCCACCGTCGATGATGATGCCGTCCGGGGTCGGTTCACACTTGATGCCCAGGGTGATCAGGCCGTCAGCCATCACCTGGATACGGTCGGATTCCTTCACCCGCAGCTCTTCGGCGCCACGCAGCACGGTACGCCCTTCGGCACAGGCGGCGGCCACGAACAGCACCGGGAACTCGTCGATGGCCAGCGGTACCAGTTCTTCCGGGATATCAATGCCCTTGAGTTTGGCGCCACGCACACGCAGATCAGCCACCGGCTCGCCGCCGACTTCACGCTGGTTTTCCAAGGTAATGTCGCCGCCCATCAGGCGCAGGATGTCGATCACGCCGGTACGGGTCGGGTTGATGCCCACGTGCTCCAGCACCAGCTCGGAGCCTTCAGCGATCGAAGCTGCCACCAGGAAGAACGCTGCCGAGGAAATGTCGGCCGGCACTTCGATGCGGGTAGCGGTGAGTTTGCCACCGGACTGCAGCGAGGCAACCGGGCCGTTCGACTCGACCGCATAGCCAAAGCCGCGCAGCATGCGCTCGGTGTGGTCACGGGTTGGCGCAGGTTCGGTGACGGTGGTCTTGCCTTCGGCGTACAGGCCGGCCAGCAACAGGCACGATTTGACCTGGGCACTGGCCATCGGCAGCGTGTAGGTCAATGCCTTGAGCTTGCTGCCGCCACGAATGGTCAGCGGTGGGCGGCCTTCCGGACCTGTCTCGACCACGGCACCCATTTCGCGCAGCGGGTTGGCCACACGGTTCATCGGGCGCTTGGACAGCGAAGCGTCGCCTGTCATGGTGACGTCGAACGGCTGGCCGGCCAGCAGGCCCGACAGCAGGCGCATCGAAGTGCCGGAGTTACCTACATACAGTGGCCCGGGTGGTGGCTTGAGGCCGTGCAGGCCAACGCCGTGAATGGTCACGCGACCGTGGTTGGGGCCCTCGATGACCACACCCATGTCACGGAATGCCTGCAGGGTCGCCAGCGCGTCTTCACCTTCGAGGAAGCCTTCGACTTCGGTGGTGCCTTCGGCCAGCGAGCCGAGCATGATCGAGCGATGGGAAATCGACTTGTCGCCCGGTACGCGAATACGCCCGTTCAGGCGGCCACCCGGTTGGGCCAGGAAAATCAGATCGTTGGCGTTCATAGCGTCCACATAGGCCCGGCGGGCCAGGATTTTACTGAAATGCTCGCGGGCAACCCGTGCGCGGGTGAATACACCCAGCAGCTGGTGCCCGTCCCCTTCAGCGATCGCGTCGCGCAAGGCGTCGAGATCGCTGCGATATGTATCTAGCGTGCGCAGGACAGCGTCGCGGTTGGCGAGGAAGATGTCGTGCCACATGGTCGGGTCGCTGCCAGCGATTCTTGTGAAATCGCGGAAACCTCCCGCAGCGTACCGGAAGATCTCGAGGTTTTCATTGCGTTTGGCCAACGAGTCGACCAGGCCAAAGGCCAGCAAGTGCGGCAAGTGACTGGTGGCTGCCAACACTTCATCATGGCGCTCGACCGACATGTGCTCCACATCGGCATCCAGCGCACGCCACAGGCGATCCACCAGGGCCAACGCGGCCGGGTCGGTTTCAGCCAACGGCGTGAGGATGACCTTGTGGCGGCGGAACAGGGCAGCGTTGGAGGCCTCTACCCCGCTCTGCTCGGAACCGGCGATGGGGTGGCCGGGGACGAAGCGCGACAGACGCTCACCGAGGACGGCACGCGCTTCACGGACGACGTTGCCCTTGGCGCTACCGACGTCGGTGATGATCGCGTCACCCAGGTCGAGCTGCGCCAGGCGGGCCAGCACTTTTTCCATGGCCAGGATCGGTACGGCCAGCATGATGACATCGGCACCGACACAGGCGACTGCAAGGTCTTCTTCGCAGCGGTCGACCACGCCCAGGGCCACGGCCTGCTTGCGCGAGGGGGCGTCCAGGTCGACACCGACCACTTCACGGCACAGGCCACTTTCACGCAGGCCTTTGGCGAAGGAGCCGCCGATCAGGCCGAGACCGACCACGACCAGGCGGTTGATGATGGGTGCGGGTTTGGTTTTTGCTGCATTTACCACTGGTGCGAACCCTGTTCAGAAATCTAGACAGCCCGTGAAGGCCATTGGGACTGCGTTGCAGCCCCAACACTTTCAAATCAAAGCACCGCCTTCGGATAAGAGCCCAGCACCTTCAGCGCCACAGCCTCCTGGCTGATCTGCTCCAGCACCGCCTTGATCAGCGGGTCGCGGTGATGGCCAACGAAGTCGATGAAGAACACGTAGGTCCACTTGCCGCTGCGCGACGGGCGGGTCTCGATGCGGGTCAGATCGATGCCGTTCTGGTGGAACGGCACCAGCAGCTCGTGCAAGGCACCGGGCTTGTTGCTCATCGAAACGATGATCGAAGTCTTGTCGTCGCCGGTCGGCGGCACTTCCTGGTTGCCGATCATCAGGAAGCGCGTGGAGTTGTCCGGGCGGTCTTCGATCTTCTCGGCCAGGCGAGTCAGACCATACAGGTTGGCCGCCATATCACCGGCGATCGCAGCCGAATTCCACTCACCCTTGACGCGCTTGGCGGCCTCGGCATTGCTCGATACAGCCACGCGCTCCACATTCGGGTAGTGCGCGTCCAGCCACTTGCGGCACTGGGCCAACGACTGGGCATGGGAGTAGATACGGGTGATGCTGTCGGTCTTGGTATTTTCGCCCACCAGCAGGTGGTGGTGAATACGCAGCTCGACCTCGCCGCAAATCACCATGTCGTGCTCGAGGAAGCTGTCCAGAGTATGGCTGACAGCGCCTTCGGTGGAGTTTTCCACCGGCACCACGCCAAAGTTGACAGCACCGGCCGCCACTTCACGGAACACTTCGTCGATGGCCGCCATCGGGCGGCTGATCACCGCGTGGCCAAAGTGCTTCATGGCCGCTGCCTGGGTGAAAGTACCCTCAGGGCCGAGGTAAGCGATTTTCAGCGGCTCTTCCAGGGCCAGGCACGAGGACATGATTTCGCGGAACAGCCGCGCCATCTCTTCGTTGCCCAGCGGGCCTTTGTTGCGCTCCATCACGCGCTTGAGCACCGCCGCCTCACGCTCAGGGCGGTAGAACACCGGCTTCTCGCCCTCTTTCAGCGAGGCGGTCTTGACCCGGGCCACTTCTTCGGCGCAACGGGCGCGGTCGCTGATCAGCTCGAGGATTTTCTCGTCGAGGCTGTCGATGCGTACGCGCAGCGCTTTGAGCTCCTGTTCGGACATCAGCCGTGCTCCTTCTCGAATTCAGCCATGTAGCCCACCAGCGCTTCCACTGCTTCCAGGCCCAGGGCGTTGTAAATGGAAGCGCGCATGCCGCCCACCGAGCGGTGGCCCTTGAGGTTGAGCAGGCCACGGGCATCGGCACCAGCGAGGAAGGCCTTGTCCAGGCGCTCGTCAGCCAGGCGGAACGGCACGTTCATCCACGAACGGGCGTTGTGGCTGATCGGGTTGGTGTAGAAGTCGCTGTTGTCGATGAAGCCGTACAGACGCTCTTTCTTGGCGCGGTTGCGCTGTTCCATGGCGTCGACGCCACCCTGCTCTTTCAGCCACTCGAAGACCAGGCCCGAGAGGTACCAGGAGTAAGTGGCCGGGGTGTTGTACATCGAGCCGTTGTCAGCCGAAACCTTGTAGTCGAGCATGGTCGGGCAGCTGCTGCGGGCGTGGCCCAGCAGGTCTTCGCGCACGATGACCACTACCAGGCCGCTTGGGCCGATGTTTTTCTGCGCACCGGCGTAGATCAGGCCGTACTGCGACACGTCGATGGGGCGCGAGAGGATGTCGGAGGACATGTCGACCACCAGCGGGACGTCACCGGTTTCTGGCACCCAGTCAAACTGCAGGCCACCGATGGTCTCGTTGGATGCATAGTGCACGTAGGCGGCGTTTTTGGTCAGGTTCCACTCGTTCTGGCCCGGGATCGCCAGGTAGTCGTAAGGCTTGGCGCTGGCGGCGACGTTGACATTGCCGAAGCGGCGCGCTTCTTCGATGGCTTTTTTCGACCAGATGCCGGTTTCGATGTAGTCGGCAGTGCCGTTTTCCGGCAACAGGTTCAGCGGGATTTCAGCGAACTGCTGGCTGGCACCGCCCTGCAGGAACAGCACCTTGTAGTTGGAGGGGACGGACAGCAGGTCACGCAGGTCCTGCTCGGCCTTTTCGGCGATGGCCACGTAGTCGTCGCTGCGATGGCTCATTTCCATCACCGACAAGCCCTTGCCGTTCCAGTCCAGCATTTCGGCCTGGGCGCGCTGCAGGACAGCGTCAGGAAGCGCGGCAGGGCCTGCGCAGAAGTTAAAGGCTCGTTTGCTCACATCCACTCTCGCTCTAATAGATCTAAACAGCTAGTTCTGCGGGAACCCTGTGGGAGCGGGCTTGCCCGCGAACACCGGCGAAGCCGGTGCCATAAACCGCGGCGCCTCATTCGCGGGCAAGCCCGCTCCCACAGGGCCAGGCAATGCCCGGCCTATTCAGTCAAACGGGGCGACCTTGGTCGCCCCGCTCGGGTTTACGCTTGCTTACTCCTGCGGGGCCTCTTCGGCGCCAGCAGCTTCTTCGTTGTCTGGCGCCTCGGCCTCGACACCCTCTTCGTCCGTCTCGATCACATCGTCGAGGTCGTCCTCGGAAGGCTCCTGGATACGCTCCAGGCCCACCAGCGTCTCGTCGGTAGCCAGCTTGATCAAGGTCACGCCCTGGGTGTTACGGCCCAGGCTGGACACTTCACCCACCCGTGTACGCACCAGCGTACCCTGGTCGGAGATCAGCATGATCTCTTCGCCTTCCTGCACCTGGATGGCGCCGATCAGCAGACCGTTGCGCCCCTTGGTACCCATGGCGATCACACCTTGGCCACCGCGACCGCGACGCGGGAACTTGGACAGCGGGGTGCGTTTGCCGAAACCACGCTCGGAGGCAGTCAGGATCTGCGCACCCGATTCCGGGATCAGCATGGAAATGATCTGCTGCCCCTTGCCCAGCTTCATGCCACGTACGCCACGGGCGTTACGGCCCATTTCGCGCACCACGCTTTCAGCGAAGCGGATCACCTTGCCGGCGTCGGAGAACATCATGACTTCCTTGGCGCCGTCAGTAATGGCGGCAGCGATCAGGGTGTCACCTTCTTTCAGCTTGAGGGCAATCAGGCCGTTGGAGCGCGGACGGGCGAACTGCACCAGCGGGGTCTTCTTCACGGTACCCGAAGCGGTGGCCATGAAGATGTAGGCGCCAGTCGGCTCGGCCACCCACTCAGGGGTATCGCCGTCTTCTTCGTCGACTTCCTCGGCCTCGACCACTTCGCCTTCGAGCACGGCGTCTTCCGCCTCGTCCAGCTCTTCTTCGGCGCCGGCGCTCTGCTGCAAGGCTTCGAGGTCGATCTGCAGCATGGCGGTGATGCGCTCACCCTCCTCCAGCGGCAGCAGGTTGACCAGCGGGCGACCACGGGCAGCGCGGGACGCTTCAGGGATGTCGTAGGTTTTCAGCCAGTACACCTTGCCCTTGCTGGAGAACAGCAACAAGGTAGCGTGGCTGTTGGCGACCAGCAGGTGCTCGATGTAGTCCTCGTCCTTCACCCCGGTGGCCGACTTGCCTTTGCCGCCACGGCGCTGGGCCTGGTAGGCGGACAGCGGCTGGGTCTTGGCGTAGCCGCCGTGGGAGATGGTGACCACACGCTCTTCTTCCGGGATCATGTCGCCGTAGTTGAGGTCGTGGCGCGCATCGAGAATTTCGGTACGTCGGGCATCGCCGTATTCGGCGCGGATGGCTTCCAGCTCTTCGCGGATCACTTCCATCAGGCGCTCGGCGCTGCTGAGGATGCGGATCAGCTCGCCGATCTGCTCGAGGATTTCCTGGTACTCGGCCAGCAGCTTCTCGTGCTCCAGGCCGGTCAGGCGGTGCAGGCGCAGGTCGAGAATGGCCTGGGCCTGCTCCGGCGACAGGAAGTACTTGCCGTCATGCAGGCCGTATTGCTCTGGCAGGTCTTCAGGGCGGCAGGAATCGGCGCCGGCGCGCTCGACCATGACCTGCACGGCACTGGATTCCCAGGGCGTGGAAACCAGGGCTTCCTTGGCTTCGGACGGCGTCGGCGAGGCCTTGATCAGGGCGATGACCGGGTCGATGTTGGACAGCGCAACCGCCTGGCCTTCAAGGATGTGGCCACGTTCGCGGGCCTTGCGCAGCTCGAACACGGTGCGGCGGGTCACCACTTCACGGCGGTGACGGACGAACGCTTCGAGCAGGTCCTTGAGGTTGAGCAGGCGCGGACGGCCGTCGACCAGGGCCACCACGTTGATACCGAACACACTCTGCAGCTGGGTTTGCTGATAGAGGTTGTTGAGCACCACCTCCGGCACCTCGCCGCGACGCAGCTCGATGACGATGCGCATGCCGTCCTTGTCGGACTCGTCGCGCAGCTCGGTGATGCCTTCGATCTTCTTCTCTTTTACCAGCTCGGCGATCTTTTCGATCAGGCGCGCCTTGTTCAGCTGGTACGGCAACTCGGTCACGACGATCTGCTGGCGGCCGCCGGCCTTGTCGATGTCTTCGATTTCGGAGCGGGCACGCATGTAGATGCGGCCACGGCCGGTACGATAGGCCTCGATGATGCCCTGGCGACCGTTGATGATGCCGGCAGTCGGGAAGTCCGGGCCCGGGATGTGCTGCATCAGCTCATCGATGGTGACTTCCGGGTTGTCGATCAGCGCCAGGCAGCCGTCGATGACTTCACCGAGGTTGTGCGGCGGGATGTTGGTCGCCATGCCCACGGCGATACCGCTGGAACCGTTGACCAGCAGGTTGGGAATACGGGTTGGCATGACCGCCGGGATCTGCTCGGTGCCGTCGTAGTTGGGCACCCAGTCGACGGTTTCCTTGTGCAGGTCGGCCAGCAGCTCGTGGGCCAGCTTGGTCATGCGCACTTCGGTGTATCGCATGGCTGCGGCGTTGTCGCCGTCCACCGAACCGAAGTTGCCCTGGCCGTCGACCAGCAGGTAGCGCAGCGAGAACGGCTGGGCCATACGCACGATGGTGTCGTAGACCGCAGTGTCGCCGTGCGGGTGGTACTTACCGATCACGTCACCGACCACACGGGCGGATTTCTTGTACGGCTTGTTCCAGTCGTTGCCCAGTTCGCTCATCGCATAGAGAACGCGACGATGCACGGGCTTCAAGCCGTCACGCGCATCGGGCAGCGCTCGCCCGACAATCACGCTCATCGCGTAGTCGAGGTAAGACTGTCTCAGTTCGTCTTCGATATTGACCGGGAGGATTTCTTTGGCCAGTTCGCCCATGAGAAGCCTGATTCCTTTTTCTGGTGAAACTTCGCAGCTCCATCAAGGGCCGAACGAAGCTCGCCGCCGCAGCGCATAAGGGTGCGACGACTTACGACAAATCAATGAGTTGTGCCATGGATCTGCGCAATGAAGGCCGCCGTGATGGGCGGTCTTGGAAACTGCCGGATGTTATCACAAAGGCGGGGGCGGTGGGGAGATCTGTACGGCGGTGCACGGTCATTGTGGGAGCGGCCTTGTGTCGCGAAAGGGCTGCGCAGCAGCCCCGGCAATTTTTGCGTCTTCGCCAAGATCCCGGGGCCGCTTTGCGGCCCAATCGCGACACAAGGCCGCTCCCACAAGGTACGCGTTTTTCAGGCTATCAATGCAACCGCTTGCGGCACATCAACTGCGCCAGTTTGGCGGTATCCGGGCGTTCGACAATGCCTCGCTCGGTCACGATCACGTCGATCAGGTCGGCCGGGGTCACGTCGAACACCGGGTTGAACACCTCCACATCCGGCGCCACCCGGGTACCGGCAATGTCCAGCAGTTCGTCGGCCGCGCGCTCTTCCAGCGGAATATCCTCGCCAGTGGCCAGGTTCAGGTCGATGCTGGTGCTCGGCGCCACCACCATGAAGCGCACACCGTGGTGCATGGCGCTGACCGCCAGCTGGTAGGTGCCGATCTTGCTGGCCACGTCACCATTGGCAGCGATGCAGTCCGCGCCCACCACCACCCAGGTGATGCCTTTGGTCTTCATCAGGTGGGCGAGCGCCGAGTCGGCGCACAGGGTGACCGGGATGCCTTCGTTGGCCAGCTCCCAGGCGGTCAGGCGCGAGCCTTGCAGCCAGGGGCGGGTTTCGCCGGCATACACCCGCTCGACCATGCCTTCGAGGTAGCCGGCGCGGATCACCCCCAACGCGGTACCAAAGCCGCCGCTGGCCAGCGCACCGGCATTGCCATAGGTGAGCAGGGTCTGGGCATTGCCCTGGTGACGACGAATCAGTTCGATGCCTTGCTGAGCCATGGTCAGGTTGGCTTCACGGTCGCTTTCATGGATGGCCACGGCTTCGGCCTCCAGCGCTGCCAGCACGTCTTCATCCGGGCGCAGGCGCTGCAGGCGCTCGCGCATACGGTTCAGCGCCCAGAACAGGTTGGCTGCGGTGGGACGCGCCTCGGCGAGGCAGAGGAAGTCCTCTTCAAGGTCCATTTCCCAATCGCCACCTTCGGCCAGCCGCTCTTCAAGGGCCAGCACCAGGCCGTAAGCGGCGGCAATACCAATGGCCGAGGCGCCGCGCACCGCCATGTCACGGATCGCCGCCGCCACCTGCGCGACATTGTCGCAGGCCAGCCAGCGTTCATCCGAGGGCAGCAGGCGCTGGTCGAGCAGGTGCAAGACGCCGCCCTGCCAGCGGATCCCGGTCACCTGCTCCGCCGCCAAAAGTCGCTCGCGCATCGCCTCTCCCCGTCGTTCGGATATCAAAAGCCGGCGATTATAGCGACCCTCGGGGCCGAGCGCTCGGGTATACTCCGGCGCAATTTTGCGAAGTTTCAGAGGACTGTTCAATGAGCAACGTCGACCGCGCCGAAATCGCCAAGTTCGAAGCGCTGGCCCACCGCTGGTGGGACCGCGAAAGCGAGTTCAAGCCGCTGCACGAAATCAACCCGCTGCGCGTCAACTGGATCGACGAACGCGCCAGCCTGGCCGGCAAGAAGGTGCTGGACGTCGGCTGCGGCGGCGGCATCCTCAGCGAAGCCATGGCCCTGCGTGGCGCCACGGTGACCGGTATCGACATGGGCGAAGCCCCCCTGGCCGTGGCCCAACTGCACCAGTTGGAGTCCGGCGTGCAGGTGGAATAC
Source organism: Pseudomonas sp. RV120224-01b (assembly GCF_003208145.1). Classification (NCBI taxonomy): domain Bacteria; kingdom Pseudomonadati; phylum Pseudomonadota; class Gammaproteobacteria; order Pseudomonadales; family Pseudomonadaceae; genus Pseudomonas; species Pseudomonas sp. RV120224-01b. The sequence continues at coordinate 94,782 of NZ_QKMQ01000008.1, forward strand.
CGGCAGATTACCGCCGAAGCCCTGGCCGAAGAGATGCCTGAACAGTTCGACGTGGTCACCTGCCTGGAAATGCTCGAGCACGTGCCCGACCCGTCTTCGGTGATTCGCGCCTGCTACCGCATGGTCAAACCGGGCGGCCAGGTGTTCTTCTCCACCATCAACCGCAACCCCAAGGCCTACCTGCTGGCCATCGTCGGCGCCGAGTACATCCTGAAGATGCTGCCGCGCGGCACCCACGACTTCAAGAAGTTCATCCGCCCATCCGAACTGGGCGCCTGGAGCCGCGCTGCCGGCCTTGAAGTCAAAGACATCATCGGCCTGACCTACAACCCGCTGACCAAGCATTACAAGCTCAACAGCGACGTCGACGTCAACTACATGATCCAGACCCTGCGCGAGGAATGAGCATGCGTTTGCGAGCAGTACTCTTCGACATGGACGGCACCTTGCTGGACACGGCGCCAGACTTCATCGCCATCTGCCAGGCCATGCTCGCCGAGCGCGGCCTGCCGGCCGTTGACGACAACCTGATCCGCGACGTGATCTCGGGCGGTGCCCGCGCCATGGTAGCCGCCACGTTTGCCATGGACCCGGAAGCCGAAGGCTTCGAGGCCCTGCGCCTGGAGTTCCTGGAGCGCTACCAGCGCGACTGCGCGGTGCACAGCAAGCTGTTCGACGGCATGGCCGAGTTGCTGGCCGACATCGAGAAAGGCAACCTGGTGTGGGGCGTGGTCACCAACAAGCCGGTGCGTTTCGCCGAGCCGATCATGCAGCAGCTGGGCCTGGCCGAGCGTTCGGCATTGCTGATCTGCCCGGACCATGTGAAAAACAGCAAGCCCGACCCCGAGCCGCTGATCCTGGCCTGCAAAACCCTGGACCTGGACCCGGCCAGCGTGCTGTTCGTCGGCGACGACCTGCGCGACATCGAGTCTGGCCGCGATGCCGGCACCCGCACGGCGGCGGTGCGTTACGGCTATATTCATCCAGAGGACAACCCTAACAACTGGGGTGCCGACGTGGTGGTGGACCACCCGCTGGAACTGCGCAAAGTGATCGACAGCGCGCTGTGCGGCTGCTGAACCCCGCCAACGAACACGAAGGACCTACCATGTTCGACTACACCGCCCGCCCCGACCTGCTGCAAGGCCGGGTCATTCTGGTTACCGGTGCCGGCCGCGGCATCGGTGCCGCTGCCGCCAAGGCCTACGCCGCGCTGGGCGCCACCGTGCTGCTGCTGGGCAAGACCGAGGCCAACCTGAACGAGGTCTACGACCAGATCGAAGCCGCCGGGCATCCGCAACCGGTGGTCATCCCGTTCAACCTGGAAACCGCCCTGCCCCACCAGTACGACGAACTGGCGGTGATGATCGAGGATCAGTTCGGCCGCCTGGACGGCCTGCTGAACAATGCCTCGATCATTGGCCCGCGCACGCCGCTGGAACAGTTGTCGGGCGACAACTTCATGCGCGTGATGCACATCAACGTCGATGCCACCTTCATGCTCACCAGCACCCTGCTGCCACTGTTGAAACTGTCGCAAGACGCGTCGGTGGTGTTCACCAGCAGCAGCGTCGGGCGTAAGGGCCGGGCCTACTGGGGTGCCTATGGCGTGTCGAAGTTCGCCACAGAGGGCCTGATGCAGACCCTGGCCGACGAGCTGGAAGGCGTGGCGCCGGTGCGTTCCAACAGCATCAACCCGGGCGCCACGCGCACGGCGATGCGCGCCCAGGCCTACCCCAGCGAGAACCCGCAGAACAACCCGCTGCCCGAAGAGATCATGCCGGTGTATCTGTACCTGATGGGGCCGGACAGCACCGGGGTGAATGGGCAGGCGTTCAACGCCCAATAAACCTGTCCCGGCCTCTTCGCGGGCTTGCCCGCTCCCACAGGTACTGCGCTGCCCTCGCGGGCGGTGATTATCCTGTGGGAGCGGGCAAGCCCGCGAAGAGGCCGGAACAGGAGAGCAGATCAGCCTGCTGCCAACGCCGGCCGCAACCGGCCTTGCTGGCGCCCTTCCAGCTGCATGCACCGCTCCAAAAACAGGAACATGCAGTCGTAACTCTTGCAAATCGCCCTGCGCAGCTCGGTGCGCAGCCCCAGCGTCGGGTTCTCGCCCGCCAGGGTACAGATGATCTCCAGCGCCTCCCACGGGTGCGCATCGTCATACTGGGCATGCATCTTCAGCCACTTCATCGCCCGCTTGCGCTGGTCCTCCGGGAAGCCCAGTGCGTAGGTATCGGTCGAGCACACCACCGCCGACCACTCCCCGGTAGCCCCCTCGATGGCGTAGTTGGTCGCTGCCATGGAAATGGCCAGGTTCTCGGTAGCACACACACGCCAGCACCAGTCGTTCAACCCGTTCAGCTCGGGTGGCACTTCCTGGGCCTGCAACTCATGCAGGTGTACGCCATGCGCCTGACACCAGTTCACCCAGTAGTCGGCGTGGTTCAGCTCAACCCGGATATTGCGCATCAACCAGCGCCGCGCCATGTCTTCGCCCTGGTGCCGCCCATAACGGGTCTTGGTCAGGTTGTGGGCCATGTACAGCGAAAACTGCTCCACCACCGGCCAGCCACCGATCAGGTACTGGCGAATGGTCGACTGCTTGAGCTGGCCATCGCGCAGGCGCGCATAGAACTCATGCTCGACCACCCGGCGCTTGCTTTCGCGACAGTCTTCAATCAGTTGCTGGGCCCACTGGGGGTAGCTGGCGGGGTCCATCAAAGGCCCGATACGAACGAATGCATCAATCACTTTCAGCTCCTTGATCCTTGTGATTTCTAGCTAGCGAAACGTGCCAGGTGCGCGCTGCAACAGAGGCCGGGCGGCGATCCGTTGGCGCTGCAGACTGTCACAGGTGAACACCTGCGGGCGTTCGATCAGGTAACCCTGGGCGTAATCCACGCCTATTTCCTGTAGGGCCTGCTCGATCAAGGGTGTTTCGACGAACTCGGCAATGGTGCGTTTCCCCATGACATGGCCGATATGGTTGATGACCTCGACCATGGCCCGGTTGACCGGGTCGTCGAGCATGTCCTTGACGAAACTGCCGTCAATTTTCAGGAAATCCACGGGCAAATGCTTGAGGTAGGCGAACGAAGACATGCCAGCGCAAAAATCATCGAGCGAGAAGCGGCAGCCCAGCCCCTTCAACTCGTTGATGAAGCGGATGGCGCTACCCAGGTTGGCAATGGCGCTGGTTTCGGTGATTTCGAAACAGATCATCCGCGGCGGGATGGCGTATTCGACAAACAGCCGCTGCAGGTACTCGAGAAACTTGTCATCGCCGATGCTCGACCCTGACAGGTTGATCGCGCAGATCGACAGCGGCCCTTCACGCCCTTCGTCCAGGCATTGGCGGATGACCTGGAACACATTGCGCACCACCCAGCGGTCCAGCGCGGTCATCAGGCCATAGCGCTCGGCTGCCGGAATGAAGCTGCTGGGCAGAATGGTACGGCCACTTTCGTCGTGCAGGCGCAGCAGGATTTCGATATGGCCCGGGCCTTCGAACGTTTTCAGCGGGGCAATTTCCTGGGCGTACAGGCAGAAGCGGTTTTCTTCCAGGGCCACATGCAAACGCTGGATCCAGGCCATTTCACCAAAGCGCATGGACAGCTCGCTGTCATCGGCGTGGTACACCTGCACGCGGTTGCGCCCCTTTTCCTTGGCCATGTAGCAGGCCATGTCGGCAGCGCGCAGCGAGGTTTCGAGGGTACCGGGGGCCTGGGCCATGTGCACCAGGCCAACACTGACCGTGGTGACGAACGGCCGCCCCTTCCACACGAAATGCAGGCTCTGCACCATCTGGCGTAACTGTTCGGCAATGCGCTCGGCCTGGTCGGGCGGGCAGTTTTCCAGCAGCACGCCAAATTCGTCACCCCCCAGCCGCGCCAGGGTATCGCCTTCACGCAGGCCGGATTGCAGCACGGCGCAGATGTGCCGCAGCAGCTCGTCACCGGCGGCGTGGCCGCAGGTGTCGTTCACCAGCTTGAACTGGTCGAGGTCAAGGAACATCAGCGAATGCCGCCCAGCCTGGCGCGCCAGGCCATTGAGCGCCTGCTCCAGGCGATACTCGAACTCGCGGCGGTTGGCCAGGCCGGTCAGGGCATCGTGAGTGGCCTGCCAGGACAGGTTGGCGATGTACTGGCGTTCCTGGGTCATGTCATGCAGTACCAGTACGATGCCGCTGACCTGGCCATCGCTGACGATGGGCGAACCTACCAGATTGATCGACACGGTACTGCCATCCAGGCGCTGAATCAGCCGGGCGTGCTCCGCGCCGCCTTTGAGGCTACCGCTAAGCACCTGCTCGACCAGGCTGCTGCCATCTTCTTCAGCCTGCTCATCCACCAGGCTGAACAGCGCTGACAACGGCAGGCCCTGGGCTTGACCAGACTGCCAGTGGGTCAGTTGCTCGGCGGCCGGGTTCATGTAGCCGATGCTGCCCTCCACATCGGTGGTGATCACCGCATCACCAATGGCCTGAAGGGTGATCTGTGCCCGCTCCTTTTCCTCCTGCAGCGCACTGGCGAAGGCTTGGCGCTGGGCCAGCAGCTTGCTGGAGCGGCGCCAGGCGATGGTAATCAGGAACATGGCCGTCAGCAGGTTGGTGATCAGCAACACCCGCAACAGCATCCGCGAGCCTTCACCCAGCGCATCACTGAACGCCTTGGCGGCGGGTGTGACACCCTCGTTGATGGTGACGATACGGGCTTTCCAGGCACTCACTGCCTGGGCGTCTACAGAGCCAGTGGCAAAGCTCTGGCGCATCTCGCCAGCCAGCACATCGAGCTTGGCCAGGTAATCGTCGCCGATGTCCCAGTAGTCGATGGCTGTCTGCATATAGCTGATGTTGCGGAAATTGCGGTAGAACCAGATGATCCGCTCGACATCGTCGGGGTGGTTGCCGCCCTGCAGCACCGCCCGGCGAGCGGCATCCAGATCAGGGTTGGGCTGGTCGAGCACCTCGCGCAACTGGTGGTCACCCTGCGGCACGGTAATGGCTTGGCGATAGCGCTGATAGGTGCTGTCGTCGCGGGTTTCGGCGTACAGGTTAAGGTAGTAGATGGCGTCTTTCTGCGCCTTGGACCACAGGCTTTCGCCCGCGACATAGGCGCGCACGGCCGACAGCGTATAAAGGCTGAGGCTGCCCAGCGCCACCTGGAAGACCACAACGGCGATGAAGGGCCAGGTGATGCCGAGCAACTTAGGCGCTTCTAGAGTGCGATGTCCCTTCATGGATTCCCTGTCACAGAGCAGATAAGGCGCAAATCAACCCAGACAAGCACAGCGTAGGCCATTTGCCATCGTTGTGGAGGGGATTTTTATGACAGGGAATCGGGGGATTTGTACAGTTTGAACGTCAGCTCTGCTGCAGGTGCCCATAAAGCTTGGCATACAACCCACCTTCGGCAATCAGCTGCTGGTGGTCGCCATCTTCGGCGACATGCCCACCATCGAATACCAGCACCCGGTCGGCCTGTTTCACCGCCGACAGGCGGTGGGCGATGATCAGCGTGGTACGGCCGCTGAGGAAGCGCGCCAATGCCTGATGCAGGTTGTACTCGGTGGCCGCATCCAGCGCCGAGGTGGCCTCGTCGAGAATCACCACCTTGGGCTCGGCCAACACCATGCGGGCGATGGCCAGGCGCTGACGCTGGCCGCCGGACAAGCGCACGCCAGAGCGCCCCACCACACTGTCCAGGCCCTGCGGCAAGGCCGCAATGGTGGCATCCAGCTGAGCGATACGCAGCGCTTGCCAGCAAGCGTCGTCGCTGCAGTCGCGGCCCATGGTCAGGTTGGCGCGCACGGTGTCGTTGAACAGTGACGGGTGCTGCAACACCACCGCCACGTTTTCACGCAGGGTTTCCAGGCCGATTTCCTGCAGGCTGGCACCGCCAAAGCGGATGGTACCGGCCTGGGCGCTATAAAGGCCCAGCAACAGCTGCACCAAGGTGCTTTTGCCGCCGCCACTGGCACCGACAATTGCCACCTTTTCACCCGGGGCGATGGACAGGTCCAGGTTATCCAGCACTGGCTCGTCGGCATAGGCAAAACGCAAGTCGCGCACCTCGATGCCCACCGTGTCGCGCCCGGCGAACGGGTCGCAGGCGGCCGGGTATTGCGGCTCGTCAGCACGCGCCAGCAGCTCGTTGAGGCGGCTCAGCGCACCGCCAGCGGCGTAGTAGGCGTATTGCAGGTTGAGCAGCTGTTCCACCGGGCCGATCATGAACCACAGGTAGCTGAACACCGCCAGCATCTGGCCGACCGACAGGTCGGAGAACAGCACGGTGAGCATGGCTGCTGCCCGGAAAATGTCGATGCCGAACTGGAACAGCAGGCCACTGGCACGGCCACTGGCATCGCTTTTCCACTGCGAATCCACGGCGTAGTCGCGCACTTCGCGGGCACGCAGGCCAAGGCGGCCCAGGAAGTAGCCCTGGCGGTTGCCGGCACGGATTTCCTGAATGGCATCGAGCGTTTCCGCCAGCGCCTGGGTAAAACGCGCGGTGCTGTCGTTTTCGAGCTTTTTCAGGTGTTTGACGCGCTTGCCCAGCTGCACGGTGAAGTAGATCACCAGCGGGTTGAACAGCAAGATCAGCAACGCCAGCTGCCAGTGCATCCAGATCAGGATCGCCGCCGTGCCGGTCAACGTCAGCATGGCCACCAGGAAACGGCTTAGGGTTTCGCCCACGAACTTGTCGAGGGTGTCCAGGTCGGTGACCAGGTGAGTGGTTACCGTGCCGCTGCCCAGGCTTTCGTATTCCTTCAGCGAAATGCGCTTGAGCCGCTCGATAAGACGAATTCGCAGGCGGTAGACGATGTCCTTGGCCAAGCCGGCAAACAGCTTGGCCTGGATCACGTTGAACGCCAGCGCCGCCAGGCGAAGGCACAGGGTGAGCACCAGCATCAGGCCGATGTAGCCGGCTGCCACCTGCCAGCTGGACGGCAGCAGGTGGTTCATCCACTTCAGCGCGGCATCGCCGTGGCCCAACAGCACTTCATCCACCAGCAACGGCAGCAGCAGCGGAATGGGCACGCTGCAACACGCCGCCAGCACAGCGATGAGGTTGGCGGACCAGAGGTTTTGCTTGTGGTGCAGGGCCAGGCGGCGGATTTCCGCCCAGCTCAGCCGATCGGCCGCAGTGTATGGCTTGCCCGGTACCGGGTCGGGTGACCCAGGCACATCAAGCACAGGCGGCCTGCTGCAGCCAACGGCCGAGCAAGGGTTGCAGGCGCTCCAGCGGCTGGTAGCCGTTGGTCAGCAAGGCCAGTTGGCCGTTGCGCTCGGCTAGCAAGGTCGGGAAACCGGCGATACCCAGGTCCTGGACCCAGCTGAAGTCGGCCGCAGTGGCCGCACGGGTGTCGGCACGGGCGAAGGTTTCGGCGAACACGGCACGGTCGAAGCCTGCCTGTTCGGCCAGTTCGACCAACTGCGGCGCGGTGGTCACATCCACGCCCTGCTCGTAGAACGAACGCTGAATCAGCGCCAGCAGCGGCCAGACGCGCTCGGCGTCCAGCTCGCGGGCTGTGACCAGGGCACGGCAGGCCGGTTCGGTGTCGTAGACGAAGCCGTCGGGCATGGCCCCCTCGAAGCGGAACGGCTGGCCGGTGGCATCGGCCACCGCCTGCCAGTGTTCGAGGATGTACTTGCGGGTAGAGCTGTCCAGCGCACTGCCACCGGTACGCAGCCCGCCCACCACCAGACGGGTGGCGATACCGGCCTCACGCGCCTGGGCGATCAGGGCCGCCGCCACTGGCGCGAAACCCCAGCACCAGGAGCACATCGGGTCCATCACATAGATCAGGCGTGCAGACATGCATCAAGCCTCGGCTTTGTAGTTGTAACCGATCGGGTGCGGCAGGTTGCGGGCCTTGGCCAGCTCGATCTGCTTCTGCCGGTCGATGGCACTGCGCCGGGTCTTTTCGCTCAGGGTGTCCCAGCAATGCGGGCAGCTGACCCCTGGCGAATAGTGCTCGGACGCGCGTTCCTCTGCATTGATCGGGTGGCGGCAGGCGTGGCACTGGTCGTACTCGCCTTCGCTCAGGTCATGGCGCACCGTGACGCGGTTGTCGAAGACGAAGCAGTCGCCGTCCCACAGGCTTTCTTCCTGAGGCACTTCCTCGAAGTATTTCAGGATGCCGCCCTTAAGATGATAGACCGCCTCATAGCCTTCACCGAGCATGTAGCTGGAGGCTTTTTCGCAACGGATGCCGCCGGTGCAGAACATGGCGACCTTCTTGTGCTTGCTCGGGTCGAAGTTGGCCTTGATGTACTCCGGGAACTCACGGAAGGTCTCGGTCTTGGGGTCGATGGCGCCTTTGAAGGTACCAATGGCCACTTCGTAGTCGTTGCGGGTGTCGATCAGCAGCACTTCCGGGTCGCTGATCAGGGCGTTCCAGTCCTTGGGCTCGACATAGGTGCCGACCGCCTGGTTGGGGTCTACGCCTGGCACGCCGAGGGTGACGATTTCTTTCTTGAGCTTGACCTTGGTGCGGTAGAACGGCTGTTCGTCGCAGTACGACTCTTTGTGGTCGACATCGACCAGACGCGGGTCGTTGCGCAGCCAGGCCAGCAGGCCATCGATGCCTTCGCGGGTGGCCGACACGGTGCCGTTGATGCCCTCGTGGGCCAGCAGCAGGGTGCCTTTGACGTTGTTGTCGAGCATGGCCTTGAGCAGCGGCTCACGCAGCTCGACGTAGTCTTCCAGGGTGACGAACTTGTACAGCGCCGCGACGACGATGGCTTGGGACATGAAGCAAGATCTCCAGGTGGTTGCCCTCGTAAGGGGCGGACCGGGTTACACAATAAACAAGGGGGCCGCTGCGCGCCCCATCGCCGGCAAGCCAGCTCCCACAGGTACTGCACCGCTTTCAAGAAGGGTGCTTTACCTGTGGGAGCTGGCTTGCCGGCGATGGGCTGCACAGCAGCCCCCTTTGGGATGAAGCGGATTCTACCAGAACAACAAAAAGGTTTCAGTGCCCGCCGCCCGCACACACCGGCGAGGCCGGTGCAACGCCGACCTTGGCCCACTCTTCGGCGGTGTAGGTGTGGATGGCCAGGGCGTGAATTTCGCCCATCAGCTCACCCATCGTGGCGTACACCTTCTGGTGGCGCTTGACACTGTTCAACCCGGCAAACTGCTCGCTGACGATCACTGCCTTGTAGTGGGTCTCCTGACCACGACTGTGCATGTGGCTTTCGTTGAGCACTTGCAGGTGTTCCGGCGCCAAGGCCGCCAGTTGCTGTTCAATGCGCTGCTGCATGGTCATTGCGGCGTACTCACTTCTTAGCCGGCGCGGCGGCCTTGCCAGCGTTCGGGTCCAGCTCTTTGGTCATGTCTTCCAGCAGCTTGTTTACCACCGGTACTGCGGGTTCCAGGCTCTGCTGGGTCAGCTGGGCCGACTGCTGGGTGACCTTGGGCATTTCACGCAGCACTTTCTTGCCCAGCGGCGATTCGTAGAACTTGACCAGGTCTTTCAGTTCCTGCTCGGTGAACGTCTGGGTGTACAGGTCGACCATCTTCGGCTTCAGCTTGTTCCAGCCGATGGCGTTGTCCAGTGCGGCGTTGGCCTTGGCCTGGTAGCTTTCCAGCACCGGCTGCTTGGCGGCCGGGGCCTTGGTCTGGGCGAAGCGCTGGGCGAACATCTGCTGCACTTGCATGTACACCGGGGTGCCCAGCTTGTCGGCGTTGGCCAGGGTCAGGAACTTCTCGGCAGCAGCGTTATGGCTGGCGGTGGCAGCGAGCACCTGGCCGCTGGCGCAAACCAGGGCAACGGCGGCACAAAGGACACGGAGACGGGTCATTGCATTTCCTTCAAAGAGAGGGAGGCGGGTACCTCAGAGTAGAGCATTCTGCGCCGTGGTGGCGATGTGCTCAAGTGGCACGACGAGCGACGGAACCGCTCTGTCGATTCAGGGCCTAAACTGCGAATTCGAACTACACAGGAGTGACTACAGAATGAGCCGTATCGAGACAGACAGCCTGGGCCCGGTCGAAGTTCCGGAGGACGCCTACTGGGGTGCGCAAACCCAGCGTTCGCTGATCAACTTCGCCATTGGCAAGGAACGCATGCCCCTCGCGGTGCTGCACGCCCTGGCGCTGATCAAGAAGGCCGCTGCACGCGTCAACGACCGCAATGGCGACCTGCCGGCCGACATCGCCCGGCTGATCGAACAGGCCGCCGACGAGGTGCTGGACGGCCAGCATGACGATCAGTTTCCGTTGGTCGTCTGGCAGACCGGCAGCGGCACCCAGAGCAACATGAACGTCAACGAAGTGATTGCCGGGCGCGCCAACGAACTGGCCGGCAAGGGCCGTGGCGGCAAGGCGCCGGTGCACCCCAACGACCACGTCAACCGCTCGCAAAGCTCCAACGACTGCTTCCCCACCGCCATGCACATTGCTGCAGCCCAGGCAGTGCATGAAAAACTGCTGCCGGCCATCATCGAACTGTCGTCGGGCCTGGCCGAGTTGTCGGCGCGCCACCAAAAGCTGGTGAAGACCGGCCGTACGCACATGATGGACGCCACGCCGATCACCTTCGGCCAGGAGGTTTCCGCCTTCGTCGCCCAGCTCGATTACGCCCAGCGAGCCATCCGCGCTACTCTGCCAGCGGTGTGTGAACTGGCCCAAGGCGGCACCGCCGTGGGTACCGGCCTTAACGCCCCGCATGGCTTTGCCGAGGCCATCGCTGCCGAGCTGGCGGCGGAATCCGGCCTGCCGTTCGTCACCGCGCCGAACAAGTTTGCCGCCCTCGCCGGCCACGAACCGCTGACCAGCCTGGCGGGCGCTTTGAAGACCCTGGCCGTCGCCCTGATGAAAATTGCCAATGACCTGCGCCTGCTCGGCTCCGGCCCGCGTGCCGGGCTGGCCGAAGTACGCCTGCCAGCCAACGAACCCGGCAGCTCGATCATGCCGGGCAAGGTCAACCCTACCCAGTGCGAGGCGCTGTCGATGCTGGCCTGCCAGGTACTGGGCAACGACGCGGCCATCGGCTTTGCCGCCAGCCAGGGGCACTTGCAGTTGAACGTGTTCAAGCCGGTGATCATCCATAACCTGCTGCAGTCGATCGAGTTGCTGGCGGATGGCTGTCGCAACTTCCAGGAGCACTGCGTGGCGGGCATTGAGCCGGATGCCGGGCAGATGGCTGAGCACCTGGAGCGCGGGTTGATGCTGGTGACGGCACTTAACCCGCATATTGGCTATGACAAGGCGGCGGAGATTGCCAAGAAGGCTTATAACGAGGGCAAGACCTTGCGCGAGGCAGCGCTGGAGTTGAAGTACCTGACCAATGAGCAGTTCGACCAGTGGGTAAGGCCGGAGAACATGCTGGCACCGGGTGGCAAGGGCTAAGTTCTTTATTGCCTGTACTGGCCCTATCGCCGGCAAGCCAGCTCCCACAGGTACCCCACAATATTCAGGCCTGTGGTGATCCTGTGGGAGCTGGCTTGCCGGCGATAGGGCCAGTACAGACGATCAATGAGCCTGAGCCAACCGAGCCTTGCGGGCCCGCCACCCGGCCACCAGCGACGGCCCCAGCGCCACCAGCGCCGAGCCGAACACCACTGTAACCGCCCCGACATAGCCCAGGGCATTGATGTCCTCAGCCTGAACAAATTCAGGCCACACCAAGGCCGCCACGGCCACCGCCACAAAGGTCACCAGCGGCGTCAACGCCAGCGTGGCGCTCACCCGCGATGCCTCCCAATGCGCCAGCGCTTCGGCAAACGCGCCATAGGCCACCAGCGTGTTCAGGCAGCAAGCCAGCAGCAACCAACCCTGCACCGGGGTCAGTTGCAACGCTTCCAGCGGATGCACCCAAGGCGTCAGCAGCGCGGCGCAACTGAGGTAAATCACCATCATCACCTGCTGCGAATGCCACACGGTCAGCAACTGTTTCTGGCTCAGTGCGTAGAACACCCAGATGCTGGTGGCCAGCAAGATGGTCAGCACGCCGGTGGTGTATGTGCCCAACGAGGTCAGCAGCTCTTCCAGGCGCTGGTTGAAGAACAACCCAAAACCCGCCAGCAGAATCAGCAAGCCCACGCCCTGCCCCAGGCTGAAGCGCTCACGGAACACGAACACGCTGGCCACCAGCAACAACACGGGGCCGATCTGCACCACCAGTTGCGCAGTGCCGGGGCTCAACAGGTTGAGGCCGATCAGGTACAGCACGTAGTTGCCCATCAAGCCAAGTACGGCGACCACTACCAAGCCTTTGCCCTTGGGCGCCAGTTTGCTGAACGACGGCAAGCGCCGCTGAGCTGCCAGCCAGGCGAACAGCAAGCCACCGGAAACCAGCAGGCGGTACCAGGTGACGGTGACCGGGTCGACCACTTGCAGCACCTGCTTGAGCTTGATCGGCAAAATCCCCCAGAGCAGCGCCGTCAGAAGTGCCAGGAACAGGCCATAGCCCCAGCGGCCGGAAGTGGTATGCATAAAGTCCTCGATCAAGCCCGTGGTGGGGGTGATTGAATTCTACGGGGTTGAAGGACTGAGGCGTGGGCGGATGCCGAGAAAATAATTCATCAGGTCATTCTTCCGGGGCATGGCTTGGCAGGTGAGGTGCCTGTACCGGCCTCTTCGCGGGCACGCCCGCTCCCACAGGGACTCCACAACATCCAGCTTTGTGGTAATCCTGTGGGAGCGGGCGAGCCCGCGAAGAGGCCAGAACAGACTGTTGAGAACTTCAGCTATTTCTTGTCCTTGGCAAACGCCGCCTCAAGCGCCTGGTTGATGGTCCGCAACACCTTCACCCGCGCCCAGCGCTTGTCGTTGGCCTCCACCAACGTCCACGGCGCGATCTCGCTGCTGGTGCGGTCGACCATGTCGCCTACGGCCTGGACGTAGTCGTCCCACTTGTCGCGGTTGCGCCAGTCGTCCTCGGTGATCTTGTAACGCTTGAACGGAATCTGCTCACGCTCTTCGAAGCGCTCCAGCTGGGTCTGCTGATCAATCGCCAGCCAGAACTTGACCACCACCACGCCGGCATTCACCAACTGCTCTTCAAAGTCGTTGATCTCGCTGTAGGCGCGCATCCAGTCGGCCGGGCTGCAGAAGCCCTCCACCCGCTCGACCAGCACCCGGCCATACCAGGACCGGTCGAAAATGGTGAACTTGCCGCGTGCCGGAATATGCCGCCAGAACCGCCACAGGTAAGGCTGCGCGCGTTCTTCTTCGGTGGGTGCGGCAATCGGCACGATACGGTACTGGCGCGGGTCCAGCGCCGCTGCCACCCGGCGGATGGCGCCGCCCTTGCCGGCGGCGTCGTTGCCTTCGAACACCGCCACCAACGCGTGCCTGCGCATGTGCTTGTCGCGCAGCAGGCCGGCCAGGCGGGCCTGTTCGGTGACCAGCTGTTCCTGGTAGTCGGATTTGTCCAGCCGCACGGTCATGTCCAGGGCACCGAGCAGGCTGCGCTGGTCGATGCTACGGCCCAGCGGGGCGACGTTGCCCTGATGCTTGCCCTTGGGGTTGTTGGCCAGCGCGGCTTGCAGGCTTTCCAGCAGGATGCGCCCGACCGCCAGGCTGCGGTAGTTCGGGTCGACGCCTTCGATGATGTGCCACGGCGCGTAGTCGCGGCTGGTGCGGCGCAGCACGCGTTCGCCAAAGCGCACGAAACGGTCGTAGGTTTCGGACTGCTGCCAGTCCAGCGGGCTGATCTTCCAGCTGTGCAGCGGGTCGTCCTTGAGCGATTTCAGCCGCGCCTTCATCTGCTTCTTGGACAGGTGGAACCAGAACTTGATGATCAGCGCACCTTCATCGCACAGCATCTGCTCCAGGCGCTCGGCGCCCATGATGGCCTGGTCGAGCACGGCATCCTTGAATACCCCGTGCACCCGCCCCTGCAGCATCTGGCTGTACCAGTTGCCGAAGAACACGCCCATCCGCCCCTTGGGGGGCAAGGCCCGCCAATAGCGCCAGGCCGGCGGGCGGGCCAGCTCTTCGTCGGTCTGCTGGTCGAAGGTGAGCACATCGATCATGCGCGGGTCCATCCACTCGTTGAGCAGTTTTACCGTCTCACCCTTGCCGGCACCTTCGATGCCGTTGATCAGCACGATCACCGGGAAGCGCGCCTGCTGCTTGAGTTCGTACTGGGCTTCGAGCAGGGCCTCGCGTAAAGCGGGTACCTCGGCGTCGTAAGCCTCCTTGTCGATGCTGTGGCCGATTTCGGCGGATTCGAACATGCACTGGCTCCTTCAATGGATAAGCAAGACTAGCGGATTTGTGGGCCGCCTGTGCCTGCGCAAAATCATCAGATGGCATAAAATCCCGCCCATCTGCTGCAACCGAGCCAACCATGTCCACCCTCCTCCAGCATGCCCAGATCGACTGGGACGACCAGGGCCGCCCCCACTCGCGGCAATACGACGACGTCTACTTCGCGGTCAACGAAGGCATCGAAGAAACCAAGCATGTGTTCCTCGGCCAGACCCGCCTGGCCGAGCGTTTTGCCAGCCTGGCCCCGCACGCCTGCCTGGTGATCGGCGAAACCGGCTTTGGCACTGGCATGAACTTTTTCTGCGCCTGGCAGCTGTTTGAAGAGCATGCCCACAGCAACGCGCGCCTGCACTTCGTCAGCGTCGAAAAATACCCACTCAGCCTGGCTGACATGGCCCGCGCAGTACACCTGTGGCCTGAGCTTGCCGCCTACACCGAACCGCTGCTGGAGCAGTACGTGGCGGTGCACCAGGGCTTCCAGCAGTTCACCTTCGCCGAGGGCAGGGTCACCCTCACGCTGCTGGTCGGTGATGTACTGGAACAGCTGCCGCAGCTCGATGCGCAGATCGATGTGTGGTTCCTCGATGGTTTCGCCCCGGCGAAGAACCCCGACATGTGGACCCCGGAGCTGTTTGCGCAACTGGCGCGGCTGTCGCACGCCGGCACCGTGCTGGGCACCTTCACTACCACGGGTTGGGTGCGCCGCAGCCTGGTCGAAGCCGGCTTCGCCATGAAGAAGGTGCCGGGCATCGGCAAGAAGTGGGAAGTGATGAGCGGCGCTTACGTCGGCCCCCGGCCCGGCCCCAATGCGCCTTGGTATGCGCGCCCGCCGGCCACTCCAGGGCCGCGTGAAGCGCTCGTGATCGGAGCCGGGCTCGCTGGCAGCACAACCGCGGCCAGCCTGGCCCGACGTGGCTGGCAGGTGACCATGCTGGAACGCCACGATGCGCCGGCCCGGGAAGCCTCGGGCAACCCGCAGGGGGTGCTGTACCTCAAGCTGTCTGCGCATGGCACCGCGCTGTCGCAAATGATCCTGTCCGGCTTCGGCTACACCCGTCGCCAGCTCGAGCGCTTGCAGCG
Source organism: Pseudomonas sp. RV120224-01b (assembly GCF_003208145.1). Lineage (NCBI taxonomy): Bacteria > Pseudomonadati > Pseudomonadota > Gammaproteobacteria > Pseudomonadales > Pseudomonadaceae > Pseudomonas > Pseudomonas sp. RV120224-01b. The sequence continues at coordinate 110,090 of NZ_QKMQ01000008.1, forward strand.
TGGCCGTGAATGGGATGCCTGCGGGGTGCTGCAACTGGCCTTCGACAGCAAAGAGGCCGAACGCCAGGGCAAGCTGGCTGCCGCTTTCGAGCACACCTTGCTGCACACACTGGCGCGCACCGAGGCCGAAGCCATTGCCGGTGTGGCCCTGCCGGCCGGCGGCCTGTTCTACCCCGAAGGCGGTTGGGTGCACCCGCCGGCCCTGTGCCAGCAGCAGTTGCAGCACCCGGGGATTCAACTGGTGACACACCAGGAAGTGCTTGAGCTGCGCAAGGTGGATGGCCAGTGGCAAGCCTGGGCGGGTGAGCGCCTGCTGGCCAGTGCGCCTGTGGTGATCCTGGCCGGTGCCGCCGACGTTCGGCGTTTCGAGCCTTGTGCACAATTGCCGCTCAAGCGCATTCGCGGGCAGATTACCCGGCTGCCGGCCACCGCCAGCAGCCGCATGCTCAGCACCGTGGTATGCGCAGAGGGCTATGTAGCGCCACCCCGCGGGGATGAGCATACTTTGGGCGCAAGCTTCGACTTCCACAGCGAAGACCTGACGCCGACGGTTGCCGAACATCAGGGTAACCTGGCAATGCTGGACGAGATTTCCGTCGACCTGGCGCAGCGCTTGGGTGTGGCCGAGCTGGACGCCGAGCAGTTGCAGGGGCGTGCGGCGTTCCGCTGCACCAGCCCGGATTACCTGCCGATCGTGGGGCCGGTGGCTGATGCGCAAGGGTTTGCCGAGGCCTATGCGGTGCTGGCCCGCGATGCGCGGCAAGTGCCGGATGTGGCCTGCCCTTGGCTGAGCGGGTTGTACGTGAACAGCGGGCATGGCTCACGCGGGTTGATCACGGCGCCATTGAGTGGCGAGCTGGTGGCAGCCTGGATATGTGGCGAGCCATTACCGTTGCCTCGGGTTGTTGCAGAGGCTTGTCATCCGAACCGGTTTGCGCTGCGTAAGCTGATCCGCGGAAAGTGACCGGGTTACATATAACAGATTGTTCTAAAACTCTCACAAAGCACACAGGTCAGTTCCTGAAGGTGCCCTGATCCGGGGCACCCCCTCCCCAACGGAAAAACCGGTAAGGACCTATGTGCGGATTAGCAGGAGAGTTACGTTTCACCCCCCTCGACCAAGCCCCTCGCCCAGCCGACCTGGCTGCGGTAGAGCGCATTACCCATCACCTGGCCCCACGAGGCCCGGATGCCTGGGGCTTCCATAGCCAGGGCCCGATCGCCCTGGGCCACCGGCGCCTGAAAATCATGGACTTGTCCGACGGCTCGGCGCAGCCGATGGTCGACAACACCCTGGGCCTGTCACTGGCCTTCAACGGTGCCATCTACAACTTCCCCGAACTGCGCCAGGAGCTGCAGGACCTGGGTTATACCTTCTGGTCCGACGGCGATACCGAGGTGCTGCTGAAGGGTTACCACGCCTGGGGCGCGGCGTTGCTGCCCAAGCTTAACGGCATGTTCGCGCTGGCCATCTGGGAGCGCGATAACCAGCGCCTGTTCCTGGCCCGCGACCGCCTGGGCGTCAAACCGCTGTACCTGTCGCGCAACGGCGAGCACCTGCGCTTCGCCTCGACCCTTCCGGCCCTGCTCAAGGGTGGCGACATCGACCCGGTGCTCGACCCGGTGGCGCTCAACCATTACCTGAACTTCCACGCCGTGGTACCGGCACCGCGCACCTTGCTGGCCAATGTGCAGAAGCTGGAGCCCGGCACCTGGATGCGCATCGACCGCCATGGCGAAGTGGAACGCCAGACCTGGTGGCAGCTGAAATACGGCGCCAACCCGGACGAGCGCGAGCTGGACCTGGAAGGCTGGACCACCCGCGTGCTCGACGCCACCCGCGACGCCGTGGCCATCCGCCAGCGTGCTGCGGTAGATGTGGGCGTGCTGCTGTCCGGCGGGGTCGACTCCAGCCTGCTGGTCGGCCTGCTGCGCGAGGTGGGCGTGGACGAGCTGTCGACGTTCTCCATCGGCTTTGAAGACGCGGGCGGCGAGCGTGGCGACGAGTTCCAGTATTCCGACCTGATCGCCAAACACTACGGCACGCGCCACCACCAGCTGCGCATTGCCGAACACGAGATCATCGACCAGCTGCCGGCAGCATTCCGCGCCATGAGCGAGCCGATGGTCAGCCACGACTGCATCGCCTTCTACCTGCTGTCACGGGAAGTGGCCAAGCATTGCAAGGGCGTGCAAAGCGGCCAGGGTGCGGACGAGCTGTTCGCCGGCTACCACTGGTACCCGCAGGTGGACGGCGCCGACGACGCCTATGCCGCCTACCGCGACGCGTTCTTCGACCGCAGCCACGCCGAGTACCGCGACACCGTGCAGGCGCCCTGGCTACTGGAAACCGACGCTGCCGGTGACTTCGTACGCGAACACTTCGCCCGCCCCGGTGCCCGGGATGCAGTGGACAAGGCCCTGCGCCTGGACAGCACCGTGATGTTGGTGGACGACCCGGTCAAGCGCGTGGACAACATGACCATGGCCTGGGGCCTGGAGGCACGCACACCGTTCCTCGACTACCGCCTGGTGGAATTGTCGGCGCGCATTCCGGCGCGCTTCAAATTGCCCGACGGCGGCAAGCAGGTGCTCAAGCAGGCAGCGCGACGGGTGATCCCGCATGAGGTGATCGACCGCAAGAAGGGCTACTTCCCGGTGCCGGGCCTGAAGCACCTGGAAGGCGCCACTCTGGGTTGGGTGCGCGAGCTGCTGACCGACCCCAGCCAGGACCGTGGGCTGTTCAACCCGGCCATGCTCGACCGCCTGCTCAGCAACCCGCATGGCCAGCTGACACCACTGCGCGGCTCCAAGCTGTGGCAACTGGCGGCGCTTAACCTGTGGCTGAGCGAACAAGGAATCTGACCGATGAAAGCCCATGAAATCGCTTACGGTCAGCGCCTGTTGCGCGGGCAGGCGCCGTCCTACGAGCGCCTGCAGGCGCGCCTGGCCGGCGACGGCAGCCAGCCCCACGACCAGCCGCGTGCCGTGCATTGTGGCTGGGGCCGGCTGTTGATCGGCCACACCTACCCCAACCCGGTCAGCCTGGCGAACGACCTGCTGGACGAACGCCCCGGCGAACGCGATATCGCCCTGTACGTGGCCGCGCCACAGCAGTTGCTGGCCCAGGCGCCGCAGCAGCTGTTTCTCGACCCGTCCGACACCCTGCGCCTGTGGTTCACCGACTACCGCCCGGCGCAGCGGGTGTTCCGCGGTTTCCGCGTGCGCCGGGCGCAAAACCCCGCCGACTGGCAGGCCATCAACACCCTCTATCAAGCACGTGGCATGTTGCCGGTGGACGCCGCGCTGATCACCCCCCGGCACCTGGGCGGCCCGGTATTCTGGCTAGCCGAAGACGAAGACAGCGGCGCGGTGATCGGCAGCGTCATGGGCCTGAACCACGCCAAGGCCTTCGACGACCCGGAGCACGGCAGCAGCCTGTGGTGCCTGGCAGTGGACCCACAGTGCACCCGCCCCGGCGTGGGTGAAGTGCTGGTGCGCCACCTGATCGAGCACTTCATGAGCCGGGGCCTGGCCTACCTCGACCTGTCGGTGCTGCACGACAACCGCCAGGCCAAACGCCTGTACCAGAAACTGGGCTTTCGCAACCTGCCCACCTTCGCGGTCAAGCGCAAGAACGGCATCAATCAGCAGCTGTTTTTGGGCCCAGGCCCTGAAGCCGAGCTGAACCCCTACGCCCGCATCATCGTTGACGAGGCCCTGCGCCGGGGTATCGACGTGCAGGTAGACGACGCCGCTGGCGGCCTGTTCACCCTGAGCCTGGGCGGGCGGCGCATTCGCTGCCGCGAATCACTCAGTGACCTGACCAGCGCCGTGACCATGACCCTGTGCCAGGACAAACGCCTGACCCGGCACGCGCTGCACAACGCCGGGCTGCAGGTGCCGGCGCAGCAGCTGGCGGGCAATGCTGACGACAACCTGGCGTTTCTCGACGAGCATGGCGCAGTGGTGGTCAAGCCGGTGGATGGCGAGCAAGGCCAGGGCGTGGCGGTAAACCTGACCTGCATCGACGACATCACCCGCGCCGTGGCACACGCCCGCCAGTTCGACAGCCGGGTGCTGCTGGAGAGCTTCCATGCCGGGTTCGACCTGCGCATCGTGGTGATCGGCTACGAAGTGGTGGCCGCTGCCATCCGCCACCCGGCCCAGGTACTGGGCGACGGCAGGCATAGCATCCGCCAGTTGATCGATGCCCAGAGCCGCCGTCGCCAGGCGGCGACCGGTGGTGAAAGCCGCATTCCGCTGGACGATGAAACCGAGCGTACGTTACGGGCGGCAGGCTTTGGCTATGACGACGTATTGCCCGCCGACCAGCGCCTGGCCGTGCGGCGTACCGCCAACCTGCACACCGGCGGCACTCTGGAAGATGTGACCGAACGCCTGCACCCGGTACTGGCCGACGCTGCCGTGCGCGCTGCGCGGGCACTGGAGATACCGGTGGTGGGGCTGGACTTCATGGTGCGCGATGCCGGGCAACCGGAGTACGTGATCATCGAGGCTAACGAGCGTGCCGGGCTGGCCAACCATGAACCGCAGCCTACGGCCGAGCGCTTTATCGACTTGCTGTTCCCGCATAGCCGGCCTTTGGCGTAACCGCTGATGGCCTCTTCGCGGGTAAACCCGCTCCCACAGGTAAAGCGCTGCCCTCAGGGATTGTGAGGTCCCTGTGGGAGCGGGCTTGCCCGCGAAGAGGCCAGCACAGGAGTAAAGGAGTCCCAAACATGTCCAATCAGTATCCCGAACCCGATCTCGACTACCTCAAACGCGTGCTGCTGGAGATGCTCGCCATCCCCAGCCCCACCGGTTTCACCGACACCATCGTGCGCTACGTGGCCGAACGCCTGGACGAGCTGGGCATCCCCTTCGAGCTGACCCGGCGCGGCACCATCCGCGCCACGCTCAAGGGCCGGCAAACCTCCCCCGACCGTGCCGTATCCGCCCACCTGGACACCATCGGTGCCAGCGTGCGCCAGTTGCAGGACAACGGCCGTCTGGCCCTGGCACCAGTGGGCTGCTGGTCCAGCCGCTTCGCCGAAGGCAGCCGGGTCAGCGTATTCACCGATACTGGCGTATACCGTGGCAGCGTGCTGCCGCTGATGGCCAGCGGGCATGCCTTCAACACCGCCATCGACCAGATGCCGGTGAGCTGGGACCATGTGGAAGTGCGCCTGGATGCCTATTGCGCCACCCGTGCCGATTGCGAGGCGCTGGGCGTGAGCATTGGTGACTTCGTGGCCTTCGACCCCTTGCCCGAGTTCACTGAAAGCGGTCACATCAGCGCCCGCCACCTGGACGACAAGGCCGGGGTAGCTGCGCTGCTGGCGGCACTGAAGGCCGTGGTTGAAAGCGGTCAGCAACCACTGATCGACTGCCACCCACTGTTCACCATCACCGAAGAAACCGGCTCGGGCGCTGCCGGCGCCCTGCCCTGGGATGTCAGCGAATTTGTCGGCATCGACATTGCCCCGGTAGCGCCCGGCCAGGCCTCCAGCGAGCATGCAGTGAGCGTGGCCATGCAGGATTCGTCGGGGCCTTACGACTACCACCTTTCCCGGCACCTGCTGAAACTGGCCGGCGACCACGACCTGCCGGTGCGGCGCGACCTGTTCCGCTATTACTTCAGCGACGCCCATTCGGCGGTGACTGCGGGGCACGATATTCGTACGGCACTGGTGGCGTTCGGTTGCGATGCCACCCATGGGTATGAGCGCACGCATATCGACAGCCTGGCGGCACTCAGCCGCTTGTTGTCGGCTTACCTGCTGAGCCCACCGGTGTTCGCCAGCGATTCGCAGCCGGCCAATGCTTCGCTTGAAAGGTTCAGCCACCAGCTGGAGCATGATGCGCAAATGGAGAGCGACACACGGGTTCCGGCGGTGGACAGCCTGGTTGGCAATAAAAGCTGAGGACGTTTGGGGCTGCTGCGCAGCCCATCGCCGGCAAGCCAGCTCCCACACGGACTGCACAAAGGCCGGGCCTGTGGTGATCCTGTGGGAGCTGGCTTGCCGGCGATGGGCCGCAAAGCGGCCCCAAAATATCGAATGTTTCGCGTAGCATGCCTACACCTACTTCAGACAACGCCTACCATGCTGATCCCCTACGACCAACTGCAAGCCGAAACCCTGACCCGCCTGATCGAAGACTTCGTCACCCGTGACGGCACCGACAACGGCGACGATACCCCGCTGGAAACCCGTGTGCTGCGGGTACGCCAGGCATTGGCCAAGGGGCAGGCGTTCATCCTGTTCGACCCCGAAAGCCAGCAATGCCAGTTGCTGGCCAGGCATGATGTGCCCCGCGAACTGCTCGACTAGCAGGCCCGCGACGCGCCCCGGTACAGGCAACATCAGGCCTCGTTCTGCTTGGCTTCCTTGATGCGCTTGTACACCTCGGCCCGATGCACCGGCACCTCTCGCGGGGCCTCCACACCAAAGCGCACAATCCCTTCCCGGACATCCGCCACCATGATCCGGATGTCATCACCAATCACGATGATTTCGCCTACTTCGCGCCCTATTACCAGCATGTTCCGATCCTCCTGCCAACGGGAAAACCAGAGCCTGCCTCGTAGGCATTCGGCTACTCAATAGTTCCATCACTATTCAGAAGAGCCCTACATTGCCGGGTAACTTCTCCTACAGACCATTCATCGCGACTGGGCTTTTGCGCGCATTTTCACCGCCATTTCGGCCATCTCGTCATACAGCCGCTCAGGGGCCTGGCATTTCAGTTGCCAGGCTTGTCGACCTGCCTCGTGCGGCAGGATAAGGAACTCGCCAGCGGCGACCTGTTGATGGATGTAGTCGGCAATGTCCGCCGCGCTGATCGGCGAACCTTCCAGCAGCTTGCCAACCTGCGCTTTCATCGCCGGGTTCGGCCCACGGAACGAGTCCAGCAGGTTGGTCTGGAAGAACGATGGGCACACCACATGCACCGCCACCTCCAGCTGGCGCAGCTCCACCAGCAGGCTTTCCGACAGGGCCAACACACCGGCCTTGGCCACGTTGTAGTTGCTCATGCCCGGCCCCTGCATCAGCGCGGCCATGGAGGCGACGTTGATGATGCGGCCCTTGCTGCGCTCCAGCAGCGGCAAAAAGGCCTTGCAGCCCTTGACCACGCCCATCAGGTTGACCGCGATCTGCCAGTCCCAATCTTCCAGCGACAGTTCGGCGAAAAACCCGCCCGAGGCAACACCGGCATTGTTGACGATCACGTCGATGCCGCCGAACTGCTCGGTGCAGGCCTGGGCCAGGGCTGTCAGCTGGCTATAGTCACGCACGTCACAGCGCTGAACGAAACCATCGCCGCCCGCTTCGCGGACCAGCGCAAGTGTTTCGCGCAGGCCGGCCTCATTGACATCGGCCAGCGCCAGGCGCCAGCCCTCACACGCCCAGCGCAGGGCGATCTCGCGGCCGAGGCCGGACCCGGCGCCGGTGATCATGATGCGGTTTTGCATGGTGGCAGGCCTTGTTCCAAGTGGTTGTGCAGCGAGTCTAATCAAGACCAGGCGGACAGGCAGGGTTCATCAGGGTAGTGAATGGGTGGGCATGACTGCATGGTCAGTTCCGCCCGCCTGGCTGCACACAAATGGAATCTTTCCCGCGCGGCGCCGGTCCTTACTTACAAGAGGCCAGCAGTCAGAGGCCCTTGACCCTCAACCATGCAAGGATTCCGTCATGACCACGATTCTCATCATCATCCTGATCCTTCTGCTGATTGGTGGCTTACCGGTCTTCCCACACTCGCGCAGCTGGGGCTATGGCCCTTCGGGCATCGTGGGCGTGGTGCTGGTGATTCTGCTGGTGCTCCTGTTACTCGGCATGATTTGACCGCAGGGCGTGTGAGGCCAGTTGGCGATTGAGGTACAGCATCGCTTGGCGAAGTGCCTCCACGTCCCTTTTCAGGTTGACGGGTGCGAGCGTGTTGTCGGTACATCGGCGTTCCAGACGCTCGCACTGGTAAACCACCTCCCTGGCGCGGGCGATGCGCGCAGCCCCTTTGATGCGATGGGCGAGCACGCCCAAGGCTTCAACGTTCTCGTGTAACTTGCTCAGCTGCTGAAGGTCTTGAACGTTGCTGGTGCGCAACGCTTCCAGTAACGCGTGCAGTGCTGCCTTGTCGTAACCCACAAGGCGCTGCACATGTTCAATGTCGAGCACGGCAGGGCTGATCGGGGCCAACGTTTGCACCAGGCGCTTCAGGCTCAGCGGCTTCAACAGGCAGTCATCCATCCCGGCTGCCCGGCAACGCGCCCGAACCGCGGGCGTAAACGTAGCCGTCATGCCGATAACCCGGCACTGTGGCCGACCACTGCGCCGCTCGTGCTCCCGGATGGCGCGCGCCAGGGCATACCCGTCAAGCCGGGGCATGCTGCAGTCAGTGATCACCCCATCAAAATGACCACCAAGCCACAGGCGTAGCGCCTGCGCGCCGTCTTCGGCCAGTTGAACCTGATGCCCGAGGTGATCGAGCTGTTGTGACAGCAACAAGCGGTTGATCAACGCATCATCTACCACCAGTACACGCAACGACATGGATCAACGCCAACGACATGGCTTCAGGATCACGCAAAAGCACGTTCAGATCAGTTGATTACGGCGTGCGAAATCCGCCAGGTCAATGACCGAAGTGAGCCTGAGCTTTTCCAGCAGGCGGGTTTTGTAGGTGCTGATGGTCTTGTTGCTCAACAGCATCGCTTCACCGATAGCCTTGTTGCCATGACCACGGGCCAGGTACAGCAGCACCGTCAATTCACGGTCGGTGAGGCTGGCGATGCACTGGGCCTCGCTGGCGCGCAGGTCCTGCCTGCACACGGAGCTCATGGCCACTTCGGGGTAATAAGTGAAGCCCGACAGCACGGCAGCGACGGCCTTGCCCAGTTCGTCCAGGTCATCGGTCTTGGCCACATAACCTGCGGCACCGGCCTGCAGGCAACGCAGCGAATAAGCCTCGGCCAGTTGCGAGGTCAGCACCACGACCTTGCACGAAAGGCCGCAGGCCTTGATGCGGGCAATCACTTCCAGCCCGTCCAGGCCTGGCATCGCGATGTCGAGAATCACCAGGTCCGGCACCAGCTCGCGTACCAGGCGCACGGCGTCTATGCCGTTGTCTGCCTGGCCGACCACCTGCACACGCTGCTGGCGCAGCAGCATGCAGACGGTAGCGCGGATGAAGGGGTGGTCGTCGACCACCAGGGCTGTGTGCATGGGCGTCCTCGTCAAACGGTACGGCTAGGTCATAGTTCAGCATCGAAGACGACTGTGACCTGGCCCGTATAGGTGCTACCTGGGTGCGCCAGCATCAGCGGCACTTGGTCCTTGGGTACAACGAAATGCAACTGGCCTGGGCGGTTGAGGGTAGGCCCGGCCGACTCGAACGCTAGCGCCTGGGCCCGCCCGGTGGGCAGTGGCACCCGCTCCGCCGCCTGGCCTTGGTATTGAATACCGCCAGGCAGACTTAATGCGACCTGCACTGGCACCTCATCGCCATTGCCGTTCCTGATGCCACACCTGATATCAACCTCGTACTGGCATTTCTTGTAGGCTTTGAAAGGCCCGGTAGACCAGAGCCTGAACGGCATGTCTCGGTAGATGCGCTGAGGGGCACGACCACCGCCAAGCCATGCCAGCCACCCACCCGCTGGCTCCAGAACGGCACGGTCCGACCCAGGCGGGAAGCTGAACAGGAACAGGTGCTGGACATCGAGCACGAAGTCCAGGGTCAGGGTGCTCCCATTGAGTTGCGAGACATGATTGCCAAAATCGAAATCACCGCCAGGGCCTATGGTGTAGGTGACGCTACCCCGGTACATGCCTGGCGCCATCCGGTAGGGGGGCGGCATCGAGAGCCTGTAGACGATGCCCATCTCATCGGTATTTACCACCTGATGGTAGCTGGCGTCGCCGTCGTTGATGATGGAGTGACAAGGTGCTGGCGCAATAGGCGTATTGACGTTCCACAGATATCGTACAGTGCCAGAGCCTTGGGAATGCGCAGCCTCAATCGTACATCCCCCCCGCGGAGATGTATAAACAGGATTGAGTGAGGGTGCTGGTCCGCCCACTGCCTGGCTGACACCGCTGATCTCCAACTGGACGCGATGTGGCTCCCCCGTCTGCTCGTGGTAAATGTCCACTTCACGGCGAGAAGGCAGCTGTACGAAGTACTCGTCGCGCGTGTTCTGCGTACCACCGAATACCTCCTTGACGAACGTGATGGGTAAATCAACCACGCCAAACTCCGGGCATTGCTTTGGCCAGCGTTGGCAAAACAGCGCGGGAGGGGTGGTGTTCTCGAAGTGGCCCGAAGCCCCACCACGATATTGCGCCGAAATGGTGACTTGCAACGCCTGAGCCATGGGTAGCGCAAGCATCAGCGCAGCACCAAGAGCCAAGCGTTGCCAAGTGCCTGATATGCTCATCCTTCCGCCACCCATTGCTCACGCTGGTCACCCTGCAACATCTCGAACTGATGCACCTTGTCCTTCTGACCCTCGAACTGGCGACTACGCCCCGGTAGCAAGTGATGCTTGGTGGCCGGCTCGCACGCCTCCTGCGGCGCACGGCACTGGCGGAAGTGGTCAAGCACCACGGTGGCATTGCCCTCGTTGGCCACGGTCAACAACCCGCCCTCCCGCCGGACCGGCGTCTGGTAGTGCGCCTGCGCAGGCCTGACGAACAGTAGCGAGCCAAAGCCGGCCAGCAAGTTCACCCCCGCCCTGAGGCTGTCGCGGTACTGTTGCGCCTGCTGCTCATCCACGGCAAACCCGTCACCCAACTCCGGCAACACGGGCATGAAGCGCAGGCGGAAGTAGCGTTCCTCGGCCCGCGAGCCGCGATACAGCAGGCGCACCGCCTGCATGCCCTTGGCCGGAACGATCAACCGGGCAGGGCTGGCGACCAGGCCGCGTTGCTCCAGCGGCAGGCCTTCGGTGTCGATCTCCCGCGCTACACCAGCTTCGTCATACACCAGCTCGACGACACTGACCTTGACGAACGCCGTGCTGTCGCCGCCATTGCGCACCTTCTTGAGCAAGGTACTTTTATTGCCATCAAGGTAGTCATACAAACCGCCGATATTGAGCTCGGGGGCGGCGGCCGCAGCCAGCGGCAGGGACAACAGTACGATGGCCAGTAACTGGGGCACTCTCATTGCAAAGCTCCCTGGGTCCATTGGGTTAGGGTATTGCTCAACGCGGCTGGAGGCCACGATAAAAGCAGTAGGAAATTTCTGAAAAAGCGTGCACAAACACGCCTGCAAGCGTTCACGGTGCTTGCTCCCCCGTCATGCCCAGCGACGTCACATACTCGGGCAGGCAACGCTGATCGCCAGCCAGCAGCACGTCGCCCTCGCGAGGCAGTGCGGCCAGGTCCAGGCGCAGCAGACACAACGACTGGCCACCCTGGCGTATGTCCAGGGTGGGCGTGGCGTGGCTCATTTCCACGGCGAAAAAACCATCGGCCTCGCTGACACTGCGGCTGGCGTGGTTGACCACCTGGGCGCCGCGCAAAGGCTGGCCCTGGCCATCAAGCAAACGCCCCAGCACGGTCACCGTGCGCAATACCCGCAACTGGCGGTATTCGATGCCCCCGCGGTTGAGGTGATAGTCCATGCTCGACGGCTGGATCACCGCCGCCGTGGCGTCGCTACCGTCGAAATCGAACTGCACGTGCCCGGCCTTGTAAGGCGTTACCGGGATGATGTTGCGCCCTGGGTGCAGGTGGGCGCCCAGCGCATCGTCGGCACGCAACTTCAGGCCGTCGATGTCGCTGTCCACATCAACGATCAGTGCCGCCTGGTGAGGCAGGTACTGGCCACTGACGGCGGCTTTGCCGGCACCGATGGCGACCAGGCTCTCCAGGTTAAGGCCACCGCTGAATTCACCGTTGTACGAAGAACGCTGCACGTAAGCATCGCCATGCAGCACTTGGCTCTCGAACTGCGTATCGCCGCCCAGCCCGGCGCCATAGCGATCGGCACTGAGGGTGGCGCCAATGCTGCGCAGAGGCCCAAGCTCGACGTCCTGCTGATAGCCAAGCGATGCATTGAGATCGCGGCCACCATCGCGTGAGGTGCGGCTGCCAACACTGGCCGAAACACGCCGCCCACTGCCACCCAGGCTCATGCTCAAGCTCAGGTTGACGCCACGGCTGCGTGCATCGCCGGTGGCGCTGTTGCCGGGACGGTCGAACAGCGACAGGCGCCAGTTGGCGTCGGAGCCGAGCAGATGGCCGAAGTAGGACCAGCCTAGGTCGACACCGGTACCGGCGTCACCGCCACTGCTGTGGGACACGCGCACACTGGCGGTGTTGCGCGGGTCCAGCCGGTGGTTAAGTGACAAGGACGATTGCGTCTGGCGCGTCTGAAACGGCTGTGTGGGCTGACCGTCGCGTCGGTCCCACTCGGGCCGGGCCAGCCAGCTGCGGCTGTGGCTGGCAACCAGCGAACCACTCGCATAGGCGTGGATCAGTTGCAGGTCGTAGCCGTTGCCATGGCCTTGGGCCTGGAACAGGTTGCCATACACTTTGAAGCGGTCGCGCACGTCCCAGTCCAGCGACGTTCCGTACTGCATGGCATCGTCGATACGCTGGGCAGACAACCCTAGGACTGCGCGTGGGTGCAGCAGGTAATTGGCCAACACACCGGCGGCCAGGGTGTCGTCTTTGTCATGCTGCCAGTTGCTGAACTGGCTGGTCTGCTGGCCGAGGTACAGGTTATAGCGCCAAGGGGCATCGGTGCTGCGCCAGTTGCCTGGCTTGTAGATGAACGCCTGGCTGCGCGAGCTTTCCTGGCCATCTTCAACCAGGCGCACCTCGACTTCGTAAATGCCGCCCGGCAGCACCTTGGTATCGAGTGTCTGCAAACCGGGCTGCACGGGCTGGCTGTTGATCAGCACACCGTTGCGATAGATTTCGGCGATTGCCGGGCGGTTGGGGGTGACATAGATCGGTGTGGCGCTGGGCGCGGCGCTGTCGATCAGCAAGCTGTCGCTGCTGCCGAACATCACCCCCACGGTAGTGTCGGGGCTGGCTCCCATCAGCCTGGGCTGACGGGTCAGCCCTTGGGCGCCTGGGGTGAAATACCCCAGGCGGTAAAAATGGTCCTCTACCAGGCGCTCACCATACAGCTGGTCGACCCGGTAGCGGGTTTCCTGGCGGTTGTCACTGCCACGGTCGAGTTGGCCTTCGGCCAAGGCGGTCCATTGCCCGACACTGCCCTGCCCTTGCAAGGCATAGCGGCCACTGGTTGCCTGGCCGTCATGCAGCAGGTTGAGCTGGTTGCGCAGCAGCAGGCCATGGCTGCCCTGTTCGGGCAGGCGGTGATAACGCTGCGCGGCGTCGGAAACTTCGGCCTGATCGGTCAGCAAGGACAGCTGCGAGTTGACCAGGCTGTAATGCACGGCACGCAAGCCGTCGGGGCAGTCCGCCCGGCAATCGCCCAGGTCTCGGGGATTGTCCAGCCGCTCCCGCCAACGGCGGCGCAGGCTTTCAGGCTCTCGGCTTTCGAGGGTGTCGGTGAATTCCAGTAGCTGCACACGCTGGTCGCGGCTCAGGACCACCATGGCATCCCCGAGGTAGCGGCCATCGAGGTCCACCCGCACAGCCAGCGGCACATCGAAGAAATGCGCCTCGAATTCCTTTGGCAACCCTTCGGCCGCACCCAAGGTAGCGCTTACTGCGGGCGCTGTTACAGACAACAACGCGAGGACGGCGAACAGCGTCAGCCGACAGCGCGAGGTGGCGAGAGAAGAATGATCGGTCATGAGCAACGCTTGCAGGCAAGACCTGCCCGCCCTTCGCCGTCAGCGAAGGCCGGTGCAGGAAACGTGGGTGAACGCTAAGGGCAGCCTTAGGGCGCAGCGGTTTCGAAGATCATGCTTACCAAGCCTTGGTAGTTGCCTGGCTCATACCCGGTGGACGGTGCCGCCTGGGCCGCAACACTGAAGCCGATGGTAGCGCCTGGGGCTGCTTGCGCAGCGCTGACGACCTCAGCCGGCGTTGTCTGCAGGACGGTGTCGCCCACCGTCACGTCCAGGCCGATGTTGTGGGTGCCGCTGGCAATCACTGCAGGCGATACCAGATAGGCACTGATCGGGCCGACGGTGCTCTTGACCTGCAGCTCCTTGCGGATTGGGTCGAGCTTTTGCTGATAGGAGTTCCAGGCCATTTCTTGCGGGTCGTTCATCCAGTTGCCGCCGACTGGCTCGACGAAGAAGGCATCGGTCGGCACCTGCGCGACGATCTGCACTTGCTTCTCGATAGGGTCAACGGCAAAGGCGGCACCGGCAAACAGCAGGGTCAGGGGCAGGGCAAGCAGCGAACGTTTCACGGGGGACTATCTCCTTGACAAAGTAATGCCTACCGGACCTTTCCGGTGAGCAAGGAGATTGTTCAACTTTACAGCTCGCCGCTAACTAGGACCGTTCCGAACGGGCCTCGGAAATTTCCCAGCGGCTTGAATGACGATCAGCCAGAAACAACAACGCCCCGACTGGCGGGGCGTTGTGCATCAGCGTTCAAACGTTAGTGAGACACCGCCCCACTGGCACCCAGGCCCGTTTGCGAACGCACGAACTGCGGGTAGAACAGCGCACGCTCGTCGTCAGCCGCCTTGGACTTGTCGGTGACCGAGAAGAACCAGATGCTGACGAAGGCAATGGCCATCGAGAACAGCGCCGGGTACTCGTACGGGTAGATCGGTTTCTCGTGGCCGAGGATCTGCACCCAGATGGTCGGGCCGAGGATCATCAGCGTCACCGCACTTACCAGCCCCAGCCAGCCACCAATCATCGCGCCGCGGGTGGTCAGCTTTTTCCAGTACATCGAAAGCAGCAGTACCGGGAAGTTGCAGCTGGCCGCGATGGAGAACGCCAGGCCGACCATGAAGGCGATGTTCTGCTTCTCGAACAGGATACCCAGGCCGATCGCCAGCACACCCAGGGCGACGGTGGTGATCTTCGATACGCGGATCTCGTCCTTGTCGTTGGCCTTGCCCTTGCGCCATACGCTGGCGTACAGGTCGTGGGACACCGCCGAGGCACCGGCCAGGGTCAGGCCGGCAACCACCGCCAGAATGGTGGCGAAGGCGACCGCCGAGATGAAGCCCAGGAACACGCTGCCACCCACCGCATTGGCCAGGTGCACCGCTGCCATGTTGTTGCCCCCCAGCAAGGCGCCAGCGGCGTCCTTGAAGTCCGGGTTGGTGCTGACCAGCAGGATGGCGCCAAAGCCGATGATGAAGGTGAGGATGTAGAAGTAGCCGATGAAGCCGGTGGCGTACAGCACGCTCTTGCGCGCTTCCTTGGCGTCACTGACGGTGAAGAAGCGCATCAGGATGTGCGGCAGGCCTGCGGTACCGAACATCAGCGCCAGGCCCAGCGAGAACGCCGAGATCGGGTCTTTGACCAGGCCACCCGGGCTCATGATCGCTTCGCCCTTGGCGTGTACCTTGATGGCTTCGGAGAACAGGGTGTTGAAGTCGAAGCCCACGTGCTTCATCACCATCAGCGCCATGAAGCTGGCACCGGACAGCAGCAGCACGGCCTTGATGATCTGTACCCAGGTGGTGGCCAGCATGCCGCCGAACAGCACGTACAGGCACATCAGGATACCCACCAGGATCACCGCAACGTGGTAGTCCAGGCCGAACAGCAGCTCGATCAGCTTGCCGGCACCGACCATCTGGGCGATCAGGTAGAACGCCACCACCACCAGCGAACCGGACGCCGACAGGGTGCGGATTTCCTTCTGCCCGAGGCGGTACGAGGCCACGTCGGCGAAGGTGTATTTGCCCAGGTTGCGCAGGCGTTCGGCAATCAGGAAGAGGATGATCGGCCAGCCGACCAGGAAGCCGATGGAGTAGATCAGGCCATCGTAGCCAGAGGTGAACACCAGCGCGGAAATACCCAGGAACGAGGCGGCCGACATGTAGTCGCCGGCAATTGCCAGGCCGTTCTGGAAGCCAGTGATCTTGCCGCCGGCAGCGTAGTAGTCCGACGCCGACTTGTTGCGCTTGGAAGCCCAGTAGGTGATGCCGAGGGTGAAGGCGACGAAGGCCACGAACATGGCGATGGCGGAAACGTTCAGCGGTTGTTTCTGCACCTCGCCGGTCAGGGCATCGGCAGCCCACACGGCGGGTGCGAAGGCTCCGCAGGCCAGTACGGCCAGGGTTTTGGCGTGGCGAATCATTGTTGCGCCTCCTTCAGGATGGCCTTGTTCAGCTCATCGAATTCGCCGTTGGCGCGGCGCACGTAGATGGCGGTCAGGACAAATGCCGAAACGATCAGGCCGACGCCCAGGGGAATGCCCCAGGTAATCGACGACTCAGGGCTGAGCTTGGCGCCCAGTACTTGAGGACCGTAGGCGATCAGGAGGATGAAGGCGCAGTACAGGCCGAGCATGATCGCCGAGAGAATCCAGGCGAACCGTTCGCGTTTGGTGACCAGCTCCTTGAAACGGGGGCTGTTTTGTATCGAGAGGTAAATGCTGTCGTTCATTGTTTTTGTCCTAGCAGCACAGGTAGGGGATGAAACCCACGCCCTTACTTTATGCGGCTGTTGGACGGCAACCAGACGACCTTAGTCTTAGATGCAACGGTGTTTTACCGATTGCGTAACAAAGTGAAGACCCTTTCGCGGGCTCGCCCGCTCCCACAGGGACATCACTAGGCCTGAGGGCAGTGATATTCCTGTGGGAACGGGCAAGCCTGCGAAGAGCTAAAACTGGCCCTTGATAGTAATTACTTGCCAGTCCACTCCTTCACGCGATCAGGGTGCTTGGCCACCCAGTCCTTGGCCGCTGCTTCAGGCTTGGCGCCTTCCTGGATCGCCAGCATCACCTCGCCAATCTCGTCTTTGGACTGCCAGTTGAACTTCTTCAGGAACTCCGCCACTTCCGGCGCCTTGGTCGCCAGTTCCTTGCTGCCGATACTGTTCACGGTTTCCGCCGCGCCATATACGCCTTTCGGGTCTTCGAGGAACTTCAGCTTCCACTTGGCGAACATCCAGTGCGGTACCCAGCCAGTGACCGCAATCGACTGCTGCTTGGCATAGGCACGGCCCAGCTCCGCGGTCATGGCTGCACCGGAGCTTGCCTGCAGCTTGTAGCCTGTCAGGTCGTAGTCCTTGATGGCCTGGTCGGTCTTGAGCATTACGCCGGAGCCGGCGTCGATGCCGACAATCTTCTGCTTGAAGCTGCTGTCGGTCTTGAGGTCGGCAATGCTCACCGCCTTGACGTACTCGGGCACGATCAGGCCGATCTTGGCGTCCTTGAAGTTGGCGCCGTAGTCGACCACGTTGTCCTTGTTCTTGGCCCAGTACTCGCCATGGGTGACGGGCAACCAGGCCGACAACATGGCATCGAGCTTGCCGGTTGCCACGCCCTGCCACATGATCCCGGTGGCCACGGCCTGCAACTTGACGTCGTAGCCGAGCTTCTGCTTGATCACCTCTGCAGCCACGTTGGTGGTGGCCACACTGTCGGCCCAACCATCCACGTAACCGATGCTTACTTCTTTGGCCATTGCCTGTGCAGCGCTCATGGCCATTACCAGGGCGGTGCCCACACCCAGTAAACGTCGCATTCTTTTTATCGCAGCCATCAAAGCATCCCCTCGTCAGGTCTAGGAGATTCCATCATCTGCCTGCAACACCGGGCGACCTGATCCAGCTGCGACCTGTAGCCGCCCCATATGCGACAGCACTGTGCCATTAGCGCCATCGGCTTACGCCGGCCTGCGCGATCCTTGCATGCCAAAGCGTTGGCGCCGGGCTACTATCTACCCTTTTGCGCCTGACGATGGACCGCCCGATGCCCAGCTCTGCCCGCCTGCTGTTGCCGTTGTACCTGCTTGCCTGCCTGTTGGCCCTGCTCGGGCTTGCAGGGCTCTGGTACGGGCTTGGCAAGCCGGTGCACCTGCCGGATGCAGCCAGCCCGACGCACAAGTTGCAGTGCGCGTCCTACACGCCGTTCGACAAGGACCAGTCGCCCTACGACCAGCCGTTTCGCCTGCGCCCGGCACGCATGGACGCCGACCTTGCGTTGCTGGCTGAGCGATTCCAGTGCATCCGCACCTATTCCATGACCGGTCTTGAGGCAATCCCCGCGCTGGCGCGCAAGCATGGCCTGAAAGTGATGCTGGGTGCCTGGGTCAACGCCCACCCGGCCGATACCGACAGGGAAATCGACCTGCTGATTGCCGCCGCCAACGCCAACCCGGATGTGGTCAGCGCGGTGATCGTCGGCAACGAAACCTTGCTGCGCAAAGAGGTGACCGGCGCACACCTGGCCAAGCTGATCGCCCGTGTGAAAAGCCAGGTGAAGGTGCCGGTGACCTACGCGGATGTGTGGGAGTTCTGGCTGCAGCACCCGCAGGTAGCGCCGCAGGTGGACTTCTTGACTATCCACCTCTTGCCCTACTGGGAAGACGACCCACGCGGTATCGACGAAGCCTTGGCCCATGTAGCCGATGTGCGCAGGGTGTTCGGCACACGCTTCGCACCCAAAGACATCCTGATCGGCGAAACCGGCTGGCCCAGCGAAGGGCGCCAGCGGGAGACCGCAGTGCCCAGCCGGGTCAACGAGGCGCGTTTCATTCGCGGCTTTGTGGCCATGGCTGAGAGCAACGGCTGGCGCTACAACCTGATCGAAGCATTCGACCAGCCCTGGAAACGTGCCAACGAGGGGGCCGTCGGCGGTTACTGGGGGCTTTACGATGCCGACCGCCAGGACAAGGGCGTGCTGGAGGGGCCGGTGAGCAACCTGCATTACTGGCCACAGTGGTTGCTGGCCAGTGCATTGTTGATGCTGGCCATGCTGTTACTCGCCGGGCGCCCCGCAACGGTTCAGGCAGCCTTGCTGCTGCCAATGCTGGCGGCATTTGGCGCCGGATGCCTGGGGTTGTGGGGTGAGCTGATGCGCACCCATGCGCGTTTTGCCGGGGAGTGGATATGGGCGGTGGCGCTGGCCGGGTTGAACCTGCTGGTGCTGGCCCACGCGCTGCTGGCCCTGGCGCAGCGGGCCGGCTGGCGCGAGCGCTTGTTCGCCTGGCTACAGGCACGGGCAGGCTGGCTGTTGCTGGCGGCGGGCTTTGCTGCAGCGGTGAGCATGCTGGCGATGGTGTTCGACCCGCGCTACCGCAGCTTCCCCAGTGCGGCGCTGGCGTTGCCGGCGCTGGTCTATGTGCTGTGGCCGGTGCGGGCACGCCGGGCCGAGGTGGCGCTGCTGGCGTTCATTGTCGGGGCCGGCGTGGCGCCACAGTTGTTTGTGGAAGGATTGGAAAACCAACAGGCCTGGGCTTGGGCGGTGGTCAGTGTGCTGATGACGGCGGCTTTGTGGCGAAGCTTGAGGTTGCGCCCGGCTACCTGACCAGCCGCAACCCCGCCAGCACGAGCGCAAACACCGCAATGCTGGCGGTATACAGCACCAGCGCTGGTACCGCAAAGACCAGGGCCAGCACCGCCAGCCACCAGCCGGTGCGGCCGGTCACCACCTGCGCCAGTAACGCAAGGCCCAGCCCGGACCAGGCCATCACCTGATGGTGAATGCCCAACCCCAACAACGACCGCACCTCACACTGCCAGTACGCCGTCGGCACCGTGCACAGCCCAACCCACTGGCCATCCTCCATCAGCCCATAGCGCACGCCATAACTGGCCGCAAGCCACAGCCCCAGAAACAGCACAAGCAGCGCAGCCGGCAGCGTACGAGACATCCCGTTCTCCAATAGCGGTAATCGAAAGCATCCATGATCGCTTATGCCCCGATGTAAGGCAAAATCACAACCCTGCAGCTATGTTGCAGATAACCAGCACACCAAAGGCCATCGCGCCAGGCAACTTTGCCTGCGTTGATGTGGTCCTAGCCTGCACACCGCTCGACCTTGCGTTCTTTTGGGGGACTACATGCTTCGATCTTTGCGCCTCGCTGCCCTGCTCGGCAGCCTGCTCATGGCTGTGGCCGCTTCGGCGCGGGACATCGACGCCGCCAGCTACGGCTTCCCCTTGACCAACCCGTTCGAGGCCACCATCGCCACCACGCCGCCGGACCAGCGCCCGACCCTGCCCAGCGACGACGAAATCACCCAGTCCGACTACAGCCTCAACTTGCGCCCGGAGCGTGAGTTCACCCTGCCCGACAACTTCTGGGCAGTGAAAAAACTCAAGTATCGCCTGGCCCGCCAGGACCGCGAGGCGCCGCTGATCTTCATCATTGCGGGTACCGGCGCACCGTACACCAGCAGCATCAACGAATACCTGAAAAAGCTGTTCTACCAGGCCGGTTTCCACGTAGTGCAATTGTCGTCGCCCACCAGCTACGACTTCATGAGCGCCGCTTCGCGCTTTGCCACCCCCGGTGTCAGCAAGGATGACGCCGAAGACATGTACCGGGTGATGCAGGCCGTGCGCGCCCAGCACCCGCGCCTGCCAGTCAGTGACTTCTACCTCACCGGCTACAGCCTGGGTGCGCTGGATGCGGCCTTCGTCAGCCACCTGGACGAAACCCGCCGCAGCTTCAACTTCAAGCGCGTGCTGCTGCTGAACCCGCCGGTCAACCTGTACACCTCGATCAACAACCTGGACAAGCTGGTGCAAACCCAGGTCAAGGGCATCGACCGCAGCACCACCTTCTACGAGCTGATGTTGCAAAAGCTCACGCGCTACTTCCAGGACAAGGGCTACATCGACCTCAATGACGCCCTGCTGTACGACTTCCAGCAGTCGCGCCAGCACTTGTCCAATGAACAGATGGCCATGCTGATCGGCACCTCGTTCCGCTTCTCGGCGGCCGACATTGCCTTTACCTCCGACCTGATCAACCGCCGTGGCCTGATCATTCCGCCGAAGTTCCCGATCACCGAGGGCAGTAGCCTCACGCCGTTCTTCAAACGTGCCCTGCAGTGCGACTTCGACTGCTACATGACCGAGCAGGTGATCCCCATGTGGCGCGCCCGCACCGACGGCAACAGCATCCTGCAACTGGTCAACCAGGTGAGCCTGTATGCCCTGGAAGACTACCTGCGCAGCAGCGACAAGATTGCCGTGATGCACAACGCTGACGACGTCATCCTTGGCCCCGGCGACATCGGCTTCCTGCGCAAGGTGTTTGGTGACCGGCTGACCCTTTACCCCCATGGCGGCCATTGCGGCAACCTCAACTACCGCGTCAACAGTGACGCCATGCTGGAGTTCTTCCGTGGTTAACAAACTCCTCTTCGCCACTGCCCTGCTTGCCGCCGGCCACGCGCTGGCCGCCGAAACCGCCCCACGGGCCAGCGTGGTAGAAGCCGACCCTCAGGTGACTGCCGCACCACTGGCGCCCGAAGCAGACGGCTTTCTCGACCCGCTGCGCGAGTTGAAATTCAACCCCGGGCTGGACCAGCGCGAGTTCGAGCGCTCTACCCTGGAGGCGCTGAACGTGTACGACCCGCTGGAGTCGATCAACCGGCGCATCTACCACTTCAACTACCGGCTGGACCAATGGGTGCTGCTGCCGCTGGTGAGTGGCTACCAGTACGTCACCCCGCGCTTCGTGCGTACCGGGGTGAGCAATTTCTTCAACAACATCGGCGATGTGCCGAACCTGTTCAACAGCGTGCTGCAGCTGAAAGCCAAGCGCTCGGCGGAGATCACGGCGCGGCTGATGTTCAACACCATCATTGGTGTGGGTGGGCTATGGGACCCGGCCACCAGCATGGGCCTGCCGCGTCAGAGCGAAGACTTTGGCCAGACCCTGGGCTTCTACGGCGTGCCGGACGGGCCGTACCTGATGCTGCCGGTGCTGGGGCCATCGAACCTGCGTGATACCACCGGGTTGGTGGTGGACTATGCGGGCGAGCAGGCCATCAATTACCTGAACGTGGCCGAAGCCAGCACCGACCACCCGGAAATCTTCGCCTTGCAGGTGGTGGACAAGCGCTATACCACCAAATTCCGCTATGGCCAGCTGAACTCGCCGTTCGAGTATGAAAAGGTGCGGTATGTGTATACCCAGGCGCGCAAGTTGCAGATAGCCGAGTAAACCTGCACTGGCCCTATCGCCGGCAAGCCAGCTCCCACAGGTTCACCACAGGCCCGGGTATTGGTGCGGACCTGTGGGAGCTGGCTTGCCGGCGATAGGGCCAGAACAGGCAACATCAAATCCCCAGGAACTGACACAACTCCCGCTTCTTCGCCAAGGCATCCCGCCGCCCAAGCTCGATCAGCTCACTGCAATAGCTCGCCTCGAACAGCAAATAGCTCAACACCCCCGCCCCGCTGGTCCGCGTCGCCCCCGGCCCACGCAGGAACAAGCGCAACGCCGCCGGCAGCTCACGCCGGTGCCGCGCGGCAATCTCGTCCAGCGGCTGGCTGGGCGCCACCACCAGTACGTCGATCGGCGCCAGCCCCAGGCGACGGGCATCCAGGTGCGCCGGTAGCAACCGGCTCAAATGATTGAGCCGCTGCAGCAGTTCGATATCGTCTTCCAGGCTGTCAATGAACGTGCTGTTGAGCATGTGCCCGCCAATCTGTGCCAGGCTCGGCTGCTGTCCGCTGAACACCCGCTGGGTCGGCAACGGCGGCGCTGGCCGCTGCGGGTTGCCACTGACCCCGACCACCAGCACCCGGCTGGCGCCCAGGTGCAAGGCCGGGCTGATGGGCGCCGACTGGCGTACTGCACCGTCGCCGTAATACTCGTCGCCCAGTTGCACCGGGGCAAACAGCAGCGGAATGGCCGCACTGGCCAGCAGGTGGTCGATGGTCAGCGGCGTGGGTACGCCAATGCGGCGGTGACGCAGCCAGGCCTCGATGCTGCCACGGCCCTGGTAGAAGGTGACCGCCTGGCCAGACTCGTAGCCAAAGGCCGTGATTGCCACGGCGCGCAACTGTTCGGCGGCCAGGGAATGGCCGATGCCGTCCAGGTTCAGGTGTGCCTCCAGCAAACCTCGCAATGGACTGCTGTCCAGCAGCGCCACGGGTGCCGGGCCACCAATACCTAACAGGTTGTGGCCAACGAAGCGACTGGCCTGGCGCACCACCCCGGGCCAGTCGCTGCGGATGACCAGGTGGCTGCGAAAGTTCTGCCAGAAGGTGGTAAGCCGTTGCACGGCGTCGTTGAAATGAGTGGCACCGCTGGCCAGGGTGACCGCGTTGATGGCCCCGGCAGACGTGCCGACAATGACCGGAAAGGGGTTGTGCGCCCCGGCGGGCAGCAGCTCGGCGATGCCCGCCAGTACGCCGACCTGATAGGCAGCGCGGGCGCCACCGCCAGAAAGGATAAGACCGGTTACCGGAGGTGGGGCCATGGCATCCTTCCTGGATCAGCTGCTTTCAGCGCTTTTTCTTGTCATAGAGCCGCGGCGCACCCTCAGGCCGCGACTTGAACCGGCGGTGCGCCCACAAGTATTGCTCAGGGCACTCGCGCAACACACTTTCAACCCACTGGTTGATGCGCAGGCAATCAGCCTCTTCACTCTCCCCCGGGAAGTCTTGCAGCGGCGGGTGGATCACCAGACGATAGCCGCTGCCATCCTCCAGGCGCTTCTGGGTGAACGGAATCACCTGCGCCTTGCCCAGCCGGGCAAACTTGGTAGTGGCGGTTACCGTCGCTGCCGGGATACCGAACAGCGGCACGAAAATGCTTTGCTTGGCGCCGTAGTCCTGGTCCGGTGCGTACCAGATCGCACGGCCCGAACGCAGCAGCTTGAGCATGCCGCGCACGTCCTCGCGCTCCACCGCCAGCGAGTCGAGGTTATGCCGCTCACGGCCACTGCGCTGGATGAAGTCGAACAACGCATTGCCATGCTCGCGGTACATACCGTCGATGGTGTGCTGCTGGCCCAGCAGCGCCGCGCCGATTTCCAGCGTGGTGAAGTGCACCGCCATCAGGATGGCGCCCTGCCCCGCCTGCTGGGCGGCCTGCAGATGCTCCAGCCCTTCGACATGGGCCAGGCGCGCCAGCCTGGCCTTGGGCCACCACCAGCTCATGGCCATTTCGAAGAAGGCGATACCGGTGGACGCAAAATTGGCCTTGAGCAAACGCTGCCGTTCGTCGACCGACAGCTCCGGGAAACACAGCTCCAGGTTGCGTGCGGCAATGCGCCGGCGCTCTCCGGCAAAGTGATACATCACGGCACCCAACCCGGCACCGATTTTCAACAGCACCCGGTACGGCAACTGGACCACCAGCCACAGCAGGCCCAGGCCCAGCCACAGGCCCCAGAACTTGGGATGAAGGTAATAGGGACGAAAACGCGGGCGTTCCATTGAAGCATCCGGAAAGACAAAGGCCGCGCATTCTACAACGGATCAGTGCATGTTGCGGGCAACCGGTGTTCTCGTTATAAGTCAGGGCACTTTTTTCGCAACAAGCCGTCTATGCAGACCATGAGCCCAAACCACACACCCGACACCGCCTCCGTGTTCCAGCTCAAGGGCAGCATGCTCGCCATTACCGTACTGGAACTGGCGCGCAATGACCTTGAAGCCCTCGACCGCCAGCTGGCGGCCAAAGTCGCCCAGGCACCGAACTTCTTCAGCAACACGCCGCTGGTGCTGGCGCTGGACAAACTGCCAGCCGACGAAGGGGCAATCGACCTGCCCGGCTTGATGCGGATCTGCCGCCACCACGGCCTGCGTACCCTGGCCATCCGCGCCAACCGCATCGAGGACATCGCTGCCGCCATCGCCATCGACCTGCCGGTACTGCCGCCTTCCGGCGCCCGCGAGCGGCCACTGGAGCCCGAGCCCGAGGTGGTCAGGAAGCCCGAGCCGGCCCCGGCACCACCACCGGCACCGGAACCCGAAGTGCGCCCGACCCGCATCATTACCTCGCCGGTACGCGGCGGCCAGCAGATCTACGCCCAAGGTGGCGACCTGATCGTTACCGCTTCGGTCAGCCCGGGTGCGGAACTTCTGGCCGATGGCAACATCCATGTGTACGGCGCCATGCGCGGCCGCGCCCTGGCCGGCATCAAAGGTAACACCAAGGCGCGTATCTTCTGCCAGCAGATGACCGCCGAAATGGTCTCGATCGCCGGCCAGTACAAGGTCTGCGAAGACCTGCGCCGCGACCCGCTGTGGGGCACCGGCGTGCAAGTCAGCCTGTCTGGTGACGTGTTGAACATCACCCGTCTTTAACGGATACTTGCCAGCATTTTTAGAGCAACTTTTTTACCGTTGCCGTTATTTAAGCTATTTCAGTTATTTGCAGGGACCCGTGTCCCGACTATTTTAGGGGTGAAACACCTTGGCCAAGATTCTCGTGGTTACTTCCGGCAAGGGGGGTGTGGGCAAGACCACCACCAGCGCCGCCATTGGTACCGGCCTCGCACTGCGTGGCCACAAGACCGTCATCGTCGACTTCGACGTGGGCCTGCGTAACCTCGACCTGATCATGGGCTGCGAACGCCGCGTGGTGTACGACTTCGTCAACGTGGTCAACGGCGAAGCCAACCTGCAACAGGCCCTGATCAAGGACAAGCGCCTCGAGAACCTGTACGTGCTGGCCGCCAGCCAGACCCGTGACAAGGACGCGCTGACCCAGGAAGGCGTTGAAAAGGTGCTGATGGAGCTGAAGAAAGACTTCGACTTCGTCATCTGCGACTCGCCAGCCGGTATCGAGAAAGGCGCGCACCTGGCCATGTACTTCGCCGACGAAGCCATCGTGGTCACCAACCCGGAAGTGTCCTCGGTACGTGACTCCGACCGCATGCTGGGCATCCTGTCGAGCAAGTCGCGCCGCTCCGAAAACGGCGAAGAGCCGATCAAGGAACACCTGCTGATCACCCGCTACCACCCCGAGCGCGTGGAAAAGGGCGAAATGCTGAGCATCGCCGACGTCGAAGAAATCCTGGCGATCAAGCTCAAGGGCGTGATCCCCGAGTCCCAGGCCGTGCTGAAGGCTTCCAACCAGGGTATCCCGGTCATCCTCGATGACCAGAGCGATGCCGGCCAGGCCTACAGCGACACCGTCGACCGTCTGCTGGGCAAAGAGAAGCCCCTGCGGTTCATCGAAGTGCCGAAGCAAGGATTCTTCGCGCGCCTGTTTGGAGGCAAGTAAACCATGAACCTTTTTGACTTCTTTCGTGGCAGACAGAAACAGACCAGCGCGTCGGTAGCGAAAGAGCGTCTACAGATCATCGTGGCGCACGAGCGCGGCCAACGCAGCGAACCGGACTACCTGCCGGCGCTGCAGAAAGAACTGCTGGAAGTCATCCGCAAGTATGTGAACATCGGCAACGATGACGTGCATATCGAGCTGGAAAACCAGGGCAGCTGCTCGATTCTGGAGCTGAACATCACCCTGCCGGATCGCTGATTCAGCGACCTGGCCTGGATCATTGGGGCTGCTTTGCAGCCCATCGCCGGCAAGCCAGCTCCCACAGGGTCCGCGCTTTACCTGTGGGAGCTGGCTTGCCGGCGATGGGCCGCAACGCGGCCCCAATGGTTTTCCCCGATATCTCAGAGATACTGCAATGCCGCTGTCGAACATCCAGATCCTGCACGAAGACGCCGCCATCCTCGTGATCAACAAACCGACCCTGCTGCTGTCGGTGCCCGGCCGCGCCGAAGACAACAAGGACTGCCTGATCACCCGCCTGCAGGAAAACGGCTACCCCGATGCGCTCATCGTGCACCGCCTGGACTGGGAAACCTCCGGTATCATCCTGCTGGCCCGCGATGCCGACAGCCACCGCGAGCTGTCCCGCCAGTTTCACGACCGCGAAACCGAAAAGGCCTACACCGCGTTGTGCTGGGGCCAACCGGCGCTGGACAGCGGCAGCATCGACCTGCCGCTGCGCTACGACCCGCCAACCAAGCCACGGCATGTGGTGGACCACGAACAGGGCAAGCACGCACTGACCTTCTGGCGCATCGTCGAGCGCTGTGGCGATTACTGCCGGGTGGAACTGACGCCGATTACCGGGCGTTCTCACCAGTTGCGTGTGCACATGCTGTCGATCGGGCACCCGCTGCTGGGTGACCGGCTGTATGCCAACCCCGAGGCACTGGCGGCCCATGAGCGGCTGTGCCTGCATGCATCCATGCTGAGCTTTACCCACCCGGTGTCCGGGGAACGGTTGAAGTTCGAGTGCCCTGCACCTTTCTGATTTCTGCGTGGCTGCACCGGCCTCTTCGCGGGCTTGCCCGCTCCCACAGGAATACCACTGCATTCGGAACCTGTGCAGTCCCTGTGGGAGCGGGCGAGCCTGCGAAGAGGCAGACACAATTTGTCGACTTAATACGCTAAACTCGCGCCACTGCTGTCTGGAGTGAGCTATGCGCGACGTACTGAATTCTGGCCTTATCGACTTCCTCAAGGCCTCCCCCACGCCCTTCCACGCCACCGCCAGCCTGGCCCAGCGCCTGGAAGCGGCCGGCTACCAGCGCCTGGACGAGCGCGACAGCTGGGCCACCGTGCCTGGCGGCCGCTATTACGTCACCCGTAACGACTCCTCGATCATCGCCATCAAGCTGGGCAAGCAAGCCCCCCTGCTGAACGGCATCCGCATGGTCGGCGCCCACACCGACAGCCCGTGCCTGCGGGTGAAACCGCAGCCCGAGCTGCAGCGCCAGGGCTTCCTGCAACTGGGTGTCGAGGTGTATGGCGGTGCCCTGCTGGCGCCGTGGTTCGACCGCGACCTGTCGCTGGCCGGGCGCGTTACCTACCGCCGTGACGGCAAGGTTGAAAGCCAGCTGATCGACTTCAAGCTGCCGATCGCGATCATCCCCAACCTGGCCATTCACCTGAACCGCACCGCCAATGAAGGCTGGGCGATCAACCCGCAGAACGAGCTACCGCCCATCCTCGCCCAGGTGGCCGGAGACGAGCGCATCGACTTCCGCGCCCTGCTCACCGAGCAACTGGCCCGCGAGCACGAGCTGATCGCTGACGTGGTGCTGGATTACGAGCTGAGCTTCTACGACACCCAGGACGCCGCACTGGTCGGCCTGAACGGCGACTTCATCGCCGGCGCCCGCCTGGACAACCTGCTGTCGTGCTACGCCGGCCTGCAAGCCTTGCTGGCCGCCGACAGTGATGAAACCTGCGTGCTGGTGTGCAACGACCACGAAGAAGTCGGCAGCTGCTCGGCCTGCGGCGCCGATGGCCCGATGCTGGAGCAGACCCTGCAGCGCCTGCTGCCGGATGGCGACGCCTACGTGCGCACCATTCAGCGCTCGCTGATGGTGTCGGCAGACAACGCCCACGGCGTGCACCCCAACTACGCCGACAAGCACGACGGCAACCACGGGCCCAAGCTGAACGCCGGGCCGGTAATCAAGGTGAACAACAACCAGCGCTACGCCACCAACAGCGAAACCGCCGGGTTCTTCCGCCACCTGTGCATGGCTGAAGAAGTGCCGGTGCAGAGCTTTGTGGTGCGCAGCGACATGGGCTGTGGTTCGACCATCGGGCCGATTACCGCCAGCCACCTGGGTGTGCGCACGGTCGACATCGGGCTGCCGACCTTTGCCATGCATTCGATTCGTGAACTGTGCGGCAGCCATGACCTGGCGCACCTGGTGAAGGTGCTGACTGCCTTCTACCGTAGCCGCGAGTTGCCTTGATGTAGACAGGTCCGGCCCTATCGCGGTTTTATCCGCAAAGGGCCGGACCTGCTCAAGGTCAATCCCGCCTCGCTTGCCAAGCGCTATGCTTGATACATGGCCCCACTGCAAAAGGATTGCTGTCCATGTCCCCGTTTCTGTCCCTGTTCGTGCCGGTGTTCCTGTTCCTGATGCTGCTGACCATCGGCTTCAGCATGCGCGAACGCAATATCGGTGTACTGATGATGTGGATCGGCACCTTGGGTATCTTCGGCCTCACCTGCTGGAAGATCCTTGAGAAACTGCCGTCATAAACCTCTACACTCGGTCAATCGTTTGACCTGAGGTAGATTTGCCAGTGCCTGCCCTCCTGCGTTACCTGTTCCTGCTGCTGTTGCTGTTCATCACCCCGGTACAGGCGGCGGGCCTGCCTGGCCTGCTGGGTGGCAGTGCGCCTGCGCAACCGGAGGCCACCGAGCCGCTGGGCAAGTCGCTGGACGAGGTGATCAAGAACCTCGAAAACGACCAACAGCGGGCCAAGCTGCTGGCCGACCTGAAAAAGCTGCGCGACGCGACCAAGCAGTCGCAACCCAGCGTCGAACAGGGCGTGCTCGGGCTGATCGGCGGTGCCCTGCATGACTTCGAAAAACAGTTCAGCGGCGACGCCAGCCCGTTCCATCGCTGGGCGGCGGAAATCGAACAGGCCCAGGCGGAACTGACCGAACTGATGGTGCCGGTGCACCAGTGGCCAGCCATCCTGTTCGGCTTTGCCGCTGTCATTGCCGTGTGGAGTGTGCTGGCCTACGCCTTCAACTGGGTCGGGCACCGGATACGCCTGCGCTTTGGCCTGAGCGAAGAACTGCCGCAACACCCGCGCACCTGGGACCTGGTGCGCTTTGCCTTGCGCAAGCTCGGCCCATGGCTGGTGGCGCTGGTATTCACCGTTTACCTGAGCTTCGTGCTGCCGCCGTCGTTAGGCAAATCGCTGGCCATGGTGCTGGCCTACGCACTGGTCGTGGGCACTTGCTTCTCGGCCATCTGCGTCATCGCCTTCTCGCTGCTGGACGGCCCGCACCGCCACCGCGCCCTGCACATCCTGCGGCGCCAGGCATTCCGCCCGCTGTGGCTGATCGGCAGCTTCGCTGCGTTTGGCGAGGCCATGAGCGACCCGCGCATGCTGGTTGCACTGGGTACCCACCTGGCCCATGCCTTGGCCACCCTGGCCAACGTCATCGCCGCGCTGTGCACCGGGCTGTTCATCCTGCGCTTTCGTCGCCCCATCGCCCACCTGATCCGCAACCAGCCGCTGTCGCGGCGCCTGACCCGGCGCACCCTGAGCGACACCATCGAGATTCTCGGCAGCTTCTGGTTCATTCCGGCACTGATTCTGGTGGCCGTCTCGCTGTTCGCCACCTTCGTCTCGGCAGGCGACACCAGCACCGCCCTGCGCCAGTCACTGATGTGCACGGTGCTGGTGGTGGTGTGCATGGTGCTGAACGGCCTGGTACGCCGCCATGCGGCCAACCCCAAACGCGCCAACAAGCGCCAGGCCGTGTATGCCGAGCGCCTGCGCAACTTTGGCTACCTGCTGGTGCACCTGTTCATCTGGCTGGTATTCATCGAACTGGGCCTGCGCGTGTGGGGCCTGTCGATGATCAGCTTCGCAGAGGGCGACGGCCACGACATCAGCCTGCGCCTGCTGGGCCTTGCCGGCACACTGATCGTCGCCTGGCTGGTGTGGATCCTTGCCGACACCGCCGTGCACCATGCCCTGGTGCGCTCGCGTCGGGGCCTGGCCAACGCCCGTGCGCAAACCATGATGCCGTTGATCCGCAACGTGATGTTCGTGGTCATCTTCATCATCGCGGTGATCGTCGCCCTGGCCAACATGGGCATGAACGTCACCCCACTGCTGGCCGGTGCCGGTGTGATCGGCCTGGCCATCGGCTTTGGCGCGCAGTCGCTGGTGGCGGACCTGATCACCGGGCTGTTCATCATCATCGAGGACTCGCTGGCCATCGACGACTACGTCGACGTGGGCGGGCACCTGGGCACGGTGGAGGGGCTGACCATTCGTACCGTGCGCCTGCGGGACATTGACGGCATCGTGCATACCATCCCGTTCAGCGAGATCAAGAGCATCAAGAACTACTCGCGGGAGTTTGGCTATGCGATTTTCCGCGTGGCGATTCCGCACAGCATGAACATCGACCAGGCGATCACGCTGATTCGCGAAGTGGGGCAAAAGCTGCGCAATGACCCGCTGATGCGCCGCAACATCTGGTCGCCACTGGAACTACAAGGGGTGGAGAGTTTCGAGTCGGGGTCGGCGATTTTGCGGGCGCGGTTCAAGACGGCGCCGATCAAGCAGTGGGAAGTGTCGCGGGCCTTCAACCTGGCGCTGAAGCGGCAGCTGGATGAGGCAGGGCTGGATTTGGCGACACCACGGCTGTCGGTGCAGGTGGTGACTGCGGGTGGTGGTGGAACGGCGCAATCCGACGCCTCCAGCTAGGGCCTAACCCGCCACGGCACGAATGCGGATGGCATCATGCCGCCAATACTCCAGGTCACAGTCGATCAGGTGCCCATGCTGGTCGCTGTTGACCCGGGTGATGTGCAGCCCCGGGCTGCCCGCCGACACCTTCAACGCCCCCGCCGCCTCTACCGGCAACGCCGTCGGCAGGATCTCGAAACACACCTGCCCGTACCGGATGCCATACACCCGCCCATATATCTCGGTAAGCGACTGCGCCAGGTCCTGTTCGAGAATCCCCGGAAAGTACCGGGGGTTCAGGTAATGCTCGGCATACAGCACCGCCCGCCCATCAATCCGCCGTAACCGGCAGATACGCACCACACTGGACAAGGCCGGCAGCTGCAAGCGTGCGCAGATGGCAGCTGAGGCTGGCTGCAAGCGCGCCGACAGCAGCTCGGTACTGGCCACCCGCCCCTGGTCGCGCACCATGGCATGGAAGTGACTGCGCTCGATCAGGTCGTAGGTCAGCCGCTCGGGTGCAACGAACCAGCCGCGGCGTTCTTCACGGTAGATCAGGCCTTGGGCCTCCAGCTGCGCCAGCGCCTCACGCAGGGTGATGCGCGTCGTGTCGAACACCTCACTGAGTTTGCGCTCGGCCGGCAGCTTGCCCCCCGGGGCCAGCAGGCCGTGCTCGATCTGCTCCTGCAGGGCATGGCAGATGGCTGTTACCGCACGCGGTGGCATCGACTGCATCAAAGGTTACCTATCTGGACTAGTCCAGCCCCATAACAGGGCACCTGGAGAATAGTGCAAGCCTAGGCAGGGCTGATGAACATCCCGTGACAACGCTGCAACCGTGCCGTTGCCAGAATCGGGCCAGCCCAGCAAAACCGGGGGTTCACCATGGTCTACGCTGTAGAGCCAAGGGCCTTTGACACGCTGAGCGCGCCCTCCCCTACATCAAACTGTCACGCAAGCGGCCTACCTTGGCTCAAGGTTTGCTGACCTAGACCAAAGGTTCCAGGCAACGGCTTCACTCATAACAACGATCGTAAAAAGGCACCCACCCAAGGAGCTACGGATGAAAAAGTTGTTCATGGCGTCACTGCTCGGTTCGGCCATCGCGTTCTGCACCTCGGCCATGGCCGCGGACCTCAAGGCCCTGGAAGACGCCGCCCGCAAGGAAGGCACCGTCAACAGCGTGGGCATGCCCGATGCCTGGGCGAACTGGAAAGGCACCTGGGAAGACCTGGCCAGCAAGTACGGCCTCAAGCACAGTGACACTGACATGAGCTCGGCGCAGGAAATCGCCAAGTTCGAAGCCGAGAAGGACAATGCCAGCGCCGACATCGGCGACGTGGGTGCCGCCTTCGGCCCCATCGCCGTGACCAAGGGCGTCAGCCAGCCGTACAAGCCCAGCACCTGGGACCAGGTACCGGAATGGGCCAAAGACAAGGACGGCCACTGGGCGCTGGCCTATACCGGCACCATTGCGTTCATCATCAACAAGGACCTGGTGAAGGAAGGCGAACGCCCGACCTCCTGGCATGACCTGGAAAAAGGCAAGTACAAGGTCGCCATCGGTGACGTCGGCACCGCCGCACAAGCCGCCAACGGTGTACTGGCGGCGGCCATTGCCTACAAGGGCGACGAAACCAACGTGGCGCCGGGCCTGCAGCTGTTCACCAAGCTGGCCCAGCAGAAGCGCCTGTCGCTGGCCAACCCGACCATCCAGACCATCGAGAAAGGCGAGGTCGAGGTCGGCGTGGTGTGGGACTTCAACGGCCTGAGCTACCGCGAGCAGATCGACCCCAAGCGCTTCGAAGTGCTGATCCCGTCGGACGGTACGGTGATCTCCGGCTATACCACCATCATCAACAAGTACGCCAAGCACCCCAATGCGGCCAAGCTGACGCGTGAATACATCTTCAGCGATACCGGGCAGATCAACCTGGCCAAGGGGCATGCCCGGCCGATCCGTGCCGAGCACCTGACGCTGCCGGCGGATGTGCAGGCCAAGTTGCTGCCAAACGAGCAGTACAAGGCGGCGCAGCCGATCAAGAATGCCGAAGCGTGGGAAGCGACCTCGAAGAAACTGCCGCAGATGTGGCAGGAGCAAGTGATCATCGAGATGGAGTAAGGGGCCGGCTTTTGTAGTGCCTGATCCGGCCCATTCGCGGGCACGCCCGCTCCCACAGGGACCGCGCCGCTCTCAAGGGTTGCGCTAAACCCTGTGGGAGCGGGCATGCCCGCGAAGAAGCCAACGCGGTTTATGACTGGAGCCACCATGCAACACAACGTCATCCTGGTCCTGCTCGACGGCCTCAACTACCAGGTCGCCCACCACGCCATGGGCCACCTGCACGCCTACGTCGAGGCCGACCGCGCCGCGCTGTACCGCGTGGAATGCGAACTGCCGTCGCTGTCGCGGCCGCTGTACGAGTGCATCCTCACCGGCGTGCCGCCCATCGACAGCGGCATCGTGCACAACAACGTCAACCGCCTGTCCAACCAGCGCAGTGTGTTCCACTACGCCCGCGAGGCCAACCTGGGCACCGCAGCAGCGGCCTATCACTGGATGAGCGAGCTGTATAACCGCTCACCCTTCGACCCGCAGCGCGACCGCCACACCCACGCGCCGAAGCTGCCGATCCAGCATGGTTTGTTCTACTGGGACGACCGCTACCCCGATTCGCACCTGCTGGCCGACGGTGAGTACCTGCGCCGCCGCCACGCACCCAACTTCCTGTTGGTGCACCCGATGAGCATCGACGACGTCGGCCACCGCCACGGCCTGGACAGCAGCCAGTACCGCAACGCCGCACGCAGTGCCGACATCCTGCTGGCCGACTACCTGCCAGGCTGGCTGGAAGAGGGTTACCAGGTGCTGGTCACCGCCGACCACGGCATGAACAACGACCGCTCGCACAACGGGCTGCTGACCGAGGAGCGCGAAGTGCCGCTGTTCGTCTTCGGCGACGCCTTCAGCCTGGACCCGGCGGCCAAGCCGCTGCAGACCGAGCTGTGCGGAACCATCTGTGAACTGCTAGGCGCCGCGCACGACAAGACGGTGTGCCGGGAGTTGCTCAAGTGAACCGTGGCCGCTATCTGGCCCTGCTCTGCCTGCTGCCGTTCGCCGTGTTCTTCGTCATCTTCCAGGTCGCCCCGCTGGCCTGGGTGGCGATCAACAGCCTGCAATCGGAGGCGGGCTGGGGCGTGGACAACTTCAGCAAGGTATTCACCTCGAAGTTCTATTTGCAAGCGCTGCAACGCAGCCTGGAGATCAGCTTCTGGTCGAGCCTGTTCGGCATCGTCATCGCCACCCTCGGCGCCTACTCGCTGCGCCAGGTGGACTCGAAACTGCGCGATTTCGTCAGCGCCTTCGCCAACATGACCAGCAACTTTGCCGGGGTGCCGCTGGCGTTCGCCTTCATCATCCTGCTCGGTTTCAACGGCGCGCTGACCCTGCTGCTGAAGCAGATCGGCCTGCTGGAAGACTTCAGCATCTATTCCAAAAGCGGGCTGATCCTGGTGTACACCTACTTCCAGATCCCGCTGGGTGTGTTGCTGCTGTACCCCGCCTTCGACGCCCTGCGTGAAGACTGGCGCGAGTCGGCCGCGCTGCTGGGCGCCAGCCACTGGCAGTTCTGGCGGCACATTGGTCTACCCGTACTCACTCCGGCACTGCTGGGCACCTTCGTCATCCTGCTGGCCAACGCGCTCGGTGCCTATGCCACCGTGTACGCGCTGACCACCGGCAATTTCAACGTACTGCCGATCCGCATCGCCGGCCTGGTGGCTGGCGACATCAGCCTCGATCCGAACCTGGCCAGCGCCCTTGCGATGGTGCTGGTGGGGCTGATGACGCTGGTCACGGTGGTGCACCAATGGCTGTTGAAGAGGAGCTACCATGCGCGCTGACGCCCGTTCCGGCGGCTGGTACCACCGCGCCGTGGTCTACCTGCTGTTCCTGATCCTGCTGCTGCCACTGGCCGGCACCCTGCTCTACTCGCTAGCCACCAGCTGGTCGGCCAGCCTGCTGCCCAGCGGCCTGACCCTGAAATGGTATGCGGCGCTGTGGAGCGAGCCACGCTTCCTGGCCGCTTTCGGCCAGTCGTTGCTGGTGTGCGTGGGCGCACTGCTGCTGTCGGTGGTGCTGATTCTGCCGCTGCTGTTCGTGGTGCACTACCACTTCCCCAGGCTGGACGCGCTGATGAACATTCTCATCCTGCTGCCCTTCGCGGTGCCGCCGGTGGTGTCGTCGGTGGGGCTGTTGCAGCTGTACGGCAGCGGGCCGATGGCCATGGTCGGCACGCCGTGGATCCTGATCGGCTGCTACTTCACCATCGCCCTGCCGTTCATGTACCGGGCCATCACCAACAACCTGCAAGCCATCAACCTGCGCGACCTGATGGACGCTGCCCAACTGCTGGGCGCCAGCACCTGGCAGGCCGCGCTGCTGGTGGTGCTGCCGAACCTGCGCAAGGGCCTGATGGTGGCGTTGCTGCTGTCGTTTTCGTTCCTGTTTGGCGAGTTCGTGTTCGCCAACCTGCTGGTCGGCACCCGTTACGAGACCCTGCAGGTGTACCTGAACAACATGCGCAACAGCAGCGGCCACTTCAACAGTGCGCTGGTGATCTCCTACTTCGCCTTCGTGCTGGTACTGACCTGGGTCGCCAACCGCCTGAACAAGGACAAGACCTGACATGAGCTTCGTCAGCGTACAGAAACTGCAAAAAAGCTACGCCGGCAGCCCGGTGTTCGAGAACATCGACTGCCACATCGAACGCGGCGAGTTCGTCACCCTGCTGGGCCCGTCCGGTTGCGGCAAGTCCACGCTGTTGCGCTGCATCGCCGGGCTGACCCCGGTGGACAGCGGGCAGATCCTGCTGGACGGCCAAGACATCGTGCCCGTAAGCCCGCAAAAGCGCGGCATCGGCATGGTGTTCCAGAGCTACGCACTGTTCCCCAACATGACTGTGGAGCAGAACGTAGCCTTTGGCCTGCGCATGCAGAAGGTCAAGGCCGACGAAAGCCAGGTACGGGTGCGCGAAGCGCTGGACCTGGTGGAGCTGGGCAGCTTTGCCGGGCGTTACCCGCACCAGTTGTCTGGCGGCCAGTGCCAGCGCGTGGCCCTGGCCCGTTCGCTGGTCACCCGCCCTCGCCTGCTGCTGCTGGACGAGCCGCTGTCGGCACTGGATGCACGTATTCGCAAGCACCTGCGCGAGCAGATTCGGGCCATCCAGCGTGAGCTGGGGCTGACCACCATTTTCGTCACCCACGACCAGGAAGAAGCGCTGACGATGTCCGACCGCATCTTCCTGATGAACCAGGGACGCATCGTCCAGAGCGGCGATGCCGAAACCCTCTATACCGCACCGGTGGACCTGTTTGCCGCCGGCTTTATCGGCAACTACAACCTGCTCGATGCCGACAGCGCCAGCCGCCTGCTACAACGCCCGGTGGCCAGCCGCCTGGCGATCCGCCCGGAGTCGATCACACTGGGCATACACGGCGAACTGGATGCCCAGGTACGCAGCCACAGCTTGCTGGGCAACGTGATCCGCTACCGCGTGCAAGTGCGCGACGTGGAGCTGGTGGTCGACGTGCTCAACCGCTCGCCTGCCGACCTGCACGCGGATGGAAAACGGGTAAGCTTGTCGATCGACCCCACGGCGCTGCGGGAAGTGGCCTAAGGAGATTCAACACAATGGCACTGGCAATTTTCGATCTGGACGAAACCCTGATCCACGGCGACTGCGCGTCGCTGTGGAGCGAGCAGATGGCCCGGCTGGGCTGGGTCGACGGCAAGGACTTCCTGCGCCGCGATCGTGAACTGATGGAAGCCTATGGCAAGGGCCACCTGCAGATGGAGGACTACATGGCCTTCAGCCTGGAACCGATGGCCGGGCGTACCCTGGAAGAAGTCGAGCATCTGGTAGAACCGTGGGTTGAAGAGGTGATCGAGCCGATCATCTATGGCGACGCCTGCCGCTGCATTGCCGAACACCGCAAGCGCGGGGACCGCATCCTGATCATTTCCGCTTCGGGTACGCACCTGGTCGGGCCGATTGCGGCGCGCCTGGGGGTGGACGAGTACTTGGCGATCGAGCTGGAGGCGGTGAACGGGGTGTATACCGGCAAGACCCATGGGGTGCTGACGTATCGTGAAGGCAAGATTACGCGGCTGCTGGAGTGGCTGGACCAGGAGCAGGAGAATCTGGAGGGGGCGAGTTTCTATTCCGATTCACGGAATGATTTGCCGTTGTTGTTGAAGGTGGACCATCCGCATGTGGTGAACCCGGATGCGGTGTTGCGGGAGCATGCCCAGACCAATGGCTGGCCGATTTTGAGCTGGACCTGAAGATTTGTGTGAGCCTCTTCGCGGGCACGCCCGCTCCCACAGGGATCACCACAAGTTCGAAAACTGTGGGGTCCCTGTGGGAGCGGGCGTGCCCGCGAAAGGGCCGGGCCTGCTTATGCCAGGCTCGGGTCTATGATCATCACCAGCTTGCCCGACACCTGGTTGCTTTCCAGCTCGGCATACGCCGCCTGGGCAAACTCGACCGGGTAGGTATCGACCAGTTGCGGCGACAAGCGCCCTTCGGCAAACAACGGCCACACCTGCTGTTGCAACTCACGCAGCAGCTCGGCCTTGAAGCCGTCATCGCGGTTGCGCAGCGTGGAGCCGGTAATCTCCAGGCGCTTGCCCAGCACCAGCGCCAGGTCCAGCTCGAACTTGCGCCCGCCCATCAGGCCGATGATCACCCAGCGCCCGTCGCGGGCCAGCAGCTTGAGGTTGAGTTCGCCGTAGCTGGCACCCACCGGGTCGAGAATCACGTCGAACGGGCCGAAACCTTCCAGCGCGTCCAGGTTCTCGTTACGTACCACGCCCCCTGTCGCGCCCAGCGCTTCGCAATAAGCCAGGCGGTCCTGCGAACCGACACTGACCCACACCGGGCTGCCAAACGCCTTGCACAGCTGGATGGCGGCCGAGCCAACGCCACTGGCGCCCGCATGCACCAGCACTTTCTCGCCAGCCTTCACAGCGCCGAGCTGGAAGATGTTCAACCAGGCGGTGGCATACACCTCTGGCAACGCTGCGGCTTCATGCAGGCTCAGGCCCTCGGGCACAGGCAGCACGTGACGCGCATCGACCACCACTTCCTCAGCCATGGCGCCGCTGGCCAACAGCGCGCACACACGGTCGCCCACGCGCCAGTCGGCACCGGCGCCCACTTCTTCAATCACCCCGGCACACTCCAGGCCCATGTACGGGCTGGCACCTGGCGGTGGCGGGTACAAACCTTTCATCTGCAGCAGATCGGCGCGGTTCAGGCCCGCAGCAGCCACGCGAATGCGCACTTGGCCCGCGTCACAGGCCGGGCGTTCGGCCTCGACCCACTCCACATGTCCGTCAACGCCTTGCAATGCCTTCACAGTGCCTCCATAGTTGAATCATGACTGGGCCTGGGGTTGCTTACCTCAGGCTTTTTGCAGTATTTGCCCGGCTCCATGGAACCGGCAACGGAAAAGACGGCCTACTATGCGTGATCAATTGCCTCCACGTCGAATCAGCATGAAGCATTTCCTACCAAGCACCGCCCTCGCCGTCATGATCGGCCTTGGCAGCCTCACGCTCGGCGGCAATGCGGCGGCCGCCAACAAATGGGACAGCCTGCAGCCGGACCGCGACGAGATCGTCGCCAGCCTCAACGTGGTGGAATTGCTCAAGCGCCACCACTACAGCAAGCCGCCGCTGGACGATGCCCGTTCGGTCATCATCTACGACAGCTACATCAAGCTGCTGGACCCGGCGCGCAGCTACTTCACCGCCGCCGACATTGCCGAGTTCGACAAGTGGAAAACGCAATTCGACGATTTCCTCAAGAGCGGTAACCTGGACCCGGGCTTCACCATCTACAAACGCTACCTCGACCGCGTCAAGCAACGCCTGGACTTCGCCCTGGCCGAGCTGAATAAAGGCGTGGACAAGATCGACTTCACCACCAAGGAAACCTTGCTGATCGACCGCAAGGACGCACCGTGGATGAAGGACCAGGCCGAGCTCGACGACCTGTGGCGCAAACGCGTCAAAGATGAGGTGCTGCGCCAGAAGATCGCCGGCAAGGAACCCAAGCAGATCCAGGAAACCCTGACCAAGCGCTACAAGAACCAGCTGGCGCGCCTGGACCAGACCCGTGCCGAGGATATCTTCCAGGCCTACATCAACACCTTCGCCCAGTCCTACGACCCGCACACCAACTACCTGTCGCCGGACAACGCCGAAAACTTCGACATCAACATGAGCCTGTCGCTCGAAGGCATCGGTGCGGTGCTGCAAAGCGACAACGACCAGGTCAAGATCGTGCGCCTGGTGCCGGCAGGCCCGGCAGCCAAGACCAAGCAGGTGGCCCCGGCCGACAAGATCATCGGCGTGGCCCAGGGCAACAAGGAAATGGTCGACGTGGTCGGCTGGCGCCTGGACGAAGTGGTCAAGCTGATCCGTGGCCCGAAAGGCTCGGTGGTGCGCCTGGAGATCATCCCCGCCAGCAATGCACCTAGCGACCAGACCAGCAAGATCGTGTCGATCACCCGTGAAGCGGTGAAGCTTGAAGAGCAGGCAGCCAAAAAGTCGGTGCTCAAGCTGAAGCAGGACGGGCGTGACTACAAGCTGGGCATCATCGAGATCCCGGCCTTCTACCTGGACTTCAAGGCCTACCGCGCCGGTGACCCTGAGTACAAGAGCACCACGCGTGACGTGAAGAAGCTGCTCACCGAACTGCAGAAAGAGAAAGTCGACGGCGTGGTCATCGACCTGCGCAACAACGGTGGCGGCTCGCTGCAGGAAGCCACCGAGCTGACCAGCCTGTTCATCGAAAAAGGCCCGACCGTGCTGGTGCGCAACAGCGACGGCCGCGTCGACGTGCTGGAAGACGAAAACCCGGGCGCCTTCTACAAAGGCCCGCTGGCGTTGCTGGTGAACCGTCTGTCTGCCTCGGCTTCGGAGATTTTCGCCGGTGCCATGCAGGACTACCACCGCGCGCTGATCATCGGCGGCCAGACCTTCGGCAAAGGCACCGTGCAGACCATCCAGCCGCTCAACCATGGCGAGCTGAAGCTGACCCTGGCCAAGTTCTACCGGGTTTCCGGGCAGAGCACCCAGCACCAGGGCGTGCTGCCGGACATCGACTACCCGTCGATCATCGACACCAAGGAAATCGGCGAGAGCGCCCTGCCCGAGGCCATGCCGTGGGACACCATCCGCCCGGTGGTCAAGCCTGCGGCCGACCCGTTCAAGCCGTTCCTGGCCCAGCTCAAGGCGCAGCATGAAGCGCGCAGCGACAAGGATGCCGAGTTCACCTACATCCGCGACCGCCTGGCCCTGACCCAGAAGCTGATGAACGAAAAAACCGTCAGCCTCAACGAGCAGGAGCGCCGTGCGCGCCACGATGACATCGAGGCCAAGCAGCTGGCACTGGAAAACATCCGCCGCAAGGCCAAGGGTGAAGAGCCGCTCAAAGAGCTGAAGAAAGAAGACGAGGACGCGCTGCCGACCGAGGATGAAAACACCAAGCCGGAAGACGACGCCTACCTGTCGGAAACCGGTCGCATCCTGATCGACTACCTCAGTGCCAGCACCAAGGTGGCCAAGAAGTAAGGCGTTGCAACGATGATGGCAGAATAATGTGACCTGTCATCAAACAGTCATCGCGCTGTCGTGAAATACGAGGGCCGGGCATGCAGATGCCCGGCCCTTTCATTTTCAGGAATACGTCATGACCGTTGCCGAACAGCTCAGTGCCTTGAGTGCCATCCTGGCTCAACGCAGTATTCACAGCCTGTTCCAGCCGATCATGTGCCTGAGCGAACAGCGGGTGTTCGGCCATGAAGCGCTGAGCCGCGGCCCGTCCAACAGCCCGCTGCACGCGCCGTTGAACCTATTTACCATCGCCCGCCAGGCTGGCCGCCTGACCGAACTGGAAGCCGTCTGCCGGGAAAGCGCCTGCCGGCGCTTCAGCGAGCAGCAATTGCAGGGCAAGCTGTTTCTCAACATCTCGCCAGAATCGCTGCTGGAGCCACACTACCCGTCCGGCCTGACCCTGAAACTGCTGGAACAGGTCGGTCTGCCGCCCAGCCGGGTAGTGATCGAGCTGACCGAACACACCCCCACCGACGACTTCCAGCTCTTGTCCAATGCCCTGCACCATTACCGCGACATGGGCTTTTCGATTGCCATCGACGACCTGGGGGCGGGCTATTCCAGCCTGCGGCTGTGGTCGGAGCTGCGCCCTGAGTACGTGAAGATCGACCGGCACTTCATCGACGGTATCCACCGCGACCCGCTCAAGCGCGAGTTCGTTGGCTCGATCCTGCAGATTGCCCGGGCGTCGAAGGCGCAGGTGATTGCCGAAGGGATTGAGCTTGCGGAGGAACTGGCGGTGCTGAGGGAGATGGGGGTGGACCTTGTGCAGGGGTACCTGCTGGGGCGGCCGCAGGAGTTGGGGGTGCGCGAGCTACCGATACTGATGAACACGCCGGCGGCCGAGCAACCGACGGTGCGTTTGAATGCCACGATCGGGCAGTTGCTGGAGCTGTTTGGCCGACACCAGCACCTGGATGTATTGGAGGTGGTTGATGCCGATGGCAGGCCTTGTGGCTTGATTCACAGGCATTCCTTACCTGTTCCGGCTCTATCGCCGGAACAGGCAAAGAATCAGGCTGTTTCGGGGTAGCTGTACTCAAACACCCGAACCACTTCGGATGCATGCCAGGAAGCGGCCTCCATGCCATCGACCGGCCCGGCAAACCGCCCCAGCCGTTCGACACATTCAAAAAAGCCGGTACGCGGCAAGCGGCTGGCGCCTTGGCTGATCACCAGCGAGCTGCGCAGCGGCTGCTCGGCACGGGCATCCAGCACTGCCAGGTATTCCAGCGCGGCGGTCAGCGTCTGCATGGCCGGGCTGGGCAGTTGCAAGCGCTCGATCAGCGCTCGGTAGGTCAGCAAGTGACGTTGACGGCGGGCCAGGTCAAGCTCGCCCAGCAGGTTGTCCCAGTGCTGACGGCTGATCCTGACCTGGCTCATGATGGCTCGCTCCAGCCAGCCACCCCCAAGTGCCAGGCCAAGGCGCGGCGGATGGCTGCATCCGGCTGGCGCTCGCCTGATTCGATCATGGCCAGGTAAGCCGGGCTTACCCCGACATTGCGCGCCAGCTGCTCAGGGGCGATGCCCTTGGCCTGGCGAATCTGTGCAACTTCACTGAACGCCGGCAACGGCGCAACGGCGGCGGCCTGTTCGCTGACAACGGCCTCGGCAGGTGCCTGCCCTGCGGCCTTGAGCAGCGCCTGGTACTGCTCCCAGGGAACGACTGCGTACTCGGGTTGACCGTCCCGGCTGATGACCTGAATACCCATTACAAACCCCTTTAAAAAGGATTACAGCATGTAATCCGTAGGCATAACCCTTATGCCAATTATATTACCAACTCCGGGGTCTGTCCGGTTGAGGTGCAGTTCAGGCGTTTTTCACTGCGTATTGCGCTCCAGGCGCAGCGCTTCGGGGCTTGCGGGCAGGCGCTCGACCACACGCAGCCGCTCGGGTGCCTGGCTGTCGCGCCAGGCCCGGAAGCGCGCCAGCTCATCGGCCACGGTCTTCAATACCCAGCCCAACACTGCAATGTCATCAAGGAAGCCCACGCCCAGCAGCCAGTCGGGGATGGCATCGATAGGGCTGACAAAATACAGCAGGCCGGCCACGATGGTGACCAGGGCCTTGGGGCTGATGGCACGGTATTCGCCGCGCCACCATGCCAGGCACAGCGACTGAAGCAGTTTCACGTCCTCGCGCAACTGGCCGATGCGCGGGCCTTTGCGGGCCACGGCGAACAGCAGGGCCGGCAACCGGCCACGGCTGAGCAAGCGCTCGGCCAAGGGCAGGAAACGGGCGAAATTCCAAGGTGCGCTCATGGAGCCTCCACGCGGAACAGGTTATCCACATTTATTGTGGATAACCTTGTGAACAGGGCCACGTTTCTGACCCCGGGTGCCTGCCAGGCAAGGGCCCCGGTCAGATCGGGCGTTTTTTACACAGCCGTTTCAATACGTGGGTAGCTGGCCGCAAACGATTTGCGCCAGAAACATCCTACAGCAACAAGCTGCATTTCCTCGGACAGTATCAGCAGTTACAGGTTCGTCCAATCGTCGTAAACGAAAACGCCCCGTCAGGACGGGGCGTTTTGCAAGAACCTGCCAGTATTACTTGGCGGGTGCTTCAGCGGGCGCTTCTGCAGGAGCTTCGGCCGGGGCCTCGGCTTCCGGCTCGGCGCCTTGCAGCTGGGCCGGGTCCTTGATGGCGATCAGTTCCAGATCGAACACCAGTACCGAGTTGGCCGGGATCAGCGGGCTTGGGCTTTGTGCACCGTAGGCCAGTTCAGCCGGGATGAACAGCTTGTACTTCTCGCCAACGTGCATCAGTTGCAGGCCTTCGACCCAACCCGGGATCACGCCGCTGACGGGCAGGTCGATCGGGCTGCCGCGCTCGACGGAGCTGTCGAACACCTTGCCATCGATCAGCTTGCCTTCGTAGTGGACGGTAACCACGTCAGTAGGCTTGGGCTGAGGGCCGTCGGCCTTCTTGACCACTTCGTACTGCAGGCCCGAGGCGGTAGTGACCACGCCTGGTTTCTTGGCGTTTTCTTCGAGGAACTTCTTGCCAGCAGAGGCCGCTTCTTCGCTGGCCTTGGCCAGGCGTTCTTCGGCGCGCTTCTGCAACGCGGTGAAGGCTTCTACCAGCTCTTCATCCTTGATGCGCTGTTCTTTCTTGCCAACGGCGTCTTCGATACCGAGTGCCACTGCTTTCGAATCAAGGTCTTCCATGCCTTCCTGAGCCAGGCTCTTGCCCATGTTCAGGCCGATACCGTAGGAGGCTTTCTCTGCCGGAGTCTTCAGCTCGGGGCTGCTAGCTTGTTGGTCGCAGC
This sequence comes from Pseudomonas sp. RV120224-01b, assembly GCF_003208145.1. NCBI lineage: Bacteria > Pseudomonadati > Pseudomonadota > Gammaproteobacteria > Pseudomonadales > Pseudomonadaceae > Pseudomonas > Pseudomonas sp. RV120224-01b. The sequence goes on from NZ_QKMQ01000008.1 coordinate 154,089, forward strand.
CAGCCAGTACCAAGCCTACCAGGGCAACCGCAGCCGCCAAACGATGCTGTTTCATGCTATTTCCTTGTTCATGCGCCATAAGGGCAATCAGGGTAAAGCCGCGAGCTTAGCAGGCGGCCATGACCAATGGCTACCGGCATAGGAGCGGGTTTTGGTAAGGAAGTTCAGTAGTTAAACGCTTATTCATCCAAGTCAATACAGCCACTGGCCAGTATTGACGCTTGGCGCACAAATCGCCTGGGGTTTGCCGCAATTTTTTGTCGCACTGCCCTCCATTCCCGGGGGCAAGAGACCTGTCATTTATGCCAGTAGATCGGATGAGGGCCGGCGCTTTCAATAGTGCGGGTAGGCACAAATCGTGACCAGCCAGAGGTTAACCCCAATGACACGACCAACCATCTCATCTCTTCTTCAACAATCCACGCCTGAGCGCAACTCATTGAAAGCACTTAGTGGTGCCCCTATAGACCAGAGCTTCGGTAAAGACGGCTACGCCTACCTGCTGGAACAGGAGACTAAATCAACTGGCGTGTGCACTGACATCCTGAAAAGCCACGTTCGACAAGACCGCTACTATGCGTGCGCACTTCAATCGCATAAAGAAACCCAGGTGTTCAAAAGCGCCGTCTGGCTGCTGGATGGCGACGGCAAGCGAGATCACAGCTTCACTGTCGACTTTGGATCGCTCATGGGCGAGGACAAGACCTTTACGCCCTCCAGCCTCATGGAAGATCACGAGGGCAACCTGCTCTGCCTGGGTGGAGTGTCCGAAGCCGCCAACCGGCTCTGGAGATTCAAGAACACAGGAGAGCTAGACAAGGGTTTCGCCAGCACTGGATTTGTCGATAGCGACCAACTGACCGCCGAGCGGCTGACGTTTCTCTTCGCCGCCACACTCTCTGATGGCTACGTCATTGCCTGCCACACGCCCGGATTCAAGGCCGTCCTCGTCGCCCTGTCAGCGGACGGCGCCCTGAACCCGAACTTCGGTAATGGGGGGGTGCTAGACCTTGAGTCGCACTTACCTGGGTACGGTGCCGGCATAACCAGCCTTATCGCTACAAAGCATGCTGAAAGCGATCGCATCCTGTTGCTGAGTTTGAGAGGCGAAGGCGCCGACATGTTTTCGGTCTTGAGCGCCATCAACAGTAGAGGCCAACTGGACACTTCCTTTGGCGAAGGTGGCCATTTCAAATCAGAAAACGCCACCTTCTATCGGGGCCTGTCGTGCAGCAATGTGTCGTCACTGGTCACGCTATGCGGAGGGCATATGCTCGCGGATGAAAGCGTGCAGCCAGAGATTATCCGGTTGACCAGCAACGGAGCGCCCGACCAGGTATTCAACAAGGGGATACCTGTCCGCTTCGACGCCAACGCCGGGATGTGGCACCACATGATCGAGCACGAAGGGCGCCTGGTGGGGGTAGGCAGCTTCTATAACCATAACCGGGCGGTCCGCTACCTGGCCGATGGCACACTCGACACTACGTTCGTTTCGCCTTGGGGACATGGTTCGTTTGGGGCTACCCCACCGAACCCTGGTTTTTACATGGATGGCAACTCATCGATCGCCTTCGTTCCCGCCAGTAAACGCCTGCTGGTTTGTGGCGATGTGAATGTCACAGCGCAAAATCAGGTGGCTGCTGTAGTGCTCGCCTTGGCATTGGGTTAAGAGATACTCAGGGGTAGTTACCCTCGCGGTATTGCCCCGCCACCTCACGCAGCACCTCGCACACCCACTGCCCCGGCAGGCTCTGCGGCAAGGCGGCATTGCGACAAATGCCCACCGAGCCACCTGGTTCACGCACGCCCAGGTCTAGCTCGACCAGCTCGCCACGGCGCAGGTCGAGCAACACCGCATCGCGTGGCGCTACCCACAGCCCATCGCTGCCCAGCAGGTAGCGCCGGCTCAACGCCAGCGACAGGGTTTCCAGGCGCTGCGCCGGCATCTGGATGCCGCATTGCACGAACAGGCTGTCGGCATGCTGGCGGATGGTGGTGCCCGCTGGCGGCAACACCAGCGGATAACGCCCCACCTGGGCCCGCTCGACGGGTGTGCCGGCCAGCAGCGGATGGCCCGGGCGTACCACCAGGCTCATCGACTCGCTGTACAGGTGCTCGAACGACAGGCCCTGGATCTGCGGGCTGTCGGTCATGCGCCCGACCACCAGTTCCAGCTCGCCCAGGCGCAGTTGGCCAAGCAGCTGAGCGCTGACCCCGGTGACTACACTGATCACCAGCGCTTCATGGCGCTGGTGCAGGCGGCACAGCACCTCGGGCATAAGCAGGCCCTCGACCGTCGACAGCACGCCGATGCGCACCTGCGACGGCGCCCGCGCCTCACCACGCAGGCTGCTGACGCCATCGCGCAGGGCCTGCACACTGGGCCCGGCATACCGCATGAAGCGCGTGCCGGCCGGGGTCAGTTCGACACCCTGTCGGCTGCGCGCAAACAGGCGCGTTTCCAGCAGGTCTTCAAGTTCCTTGAGGGTTTTGGAAATGGCCGGCTGGCTGATGGCGAGCACGTCGGCAGCCCTGGCCAGGCTGCCCTGCCGGGCAATCTCCAGAAAGCACAGCAGGTGGCGGTATTTGATGCGGGTGTCGAGGTTCATGCGGCAAGCTTAACGCATTGCCGCATGCAGATGACCTATGCAGGCAGATGAACGTCAGGCGACTGCCAGCTCCACAGCCTCACCGTTCAAGCGCACCGGCCACACCCGCAGCTGTTGCCCGGCGTCCTCCAGGCACACCCCGCTCTGTAGGCTGAAATGCTGTTTGTACAGCGGCGCCGCCACCACCAGCTCGCCCTGCACACTGCCCACCAGCCCACGGCCAATGATATTGGCGCCGGAACGCGGGTCGCGGTTGTCCACCGCGTACAGCGGCTGGGCCTGCCCCGGCAGGTAAAACAACGCCACCTGGGCCCCGTCGAGCCACACCACCACCCCGGAGTCGGCGACCAGGTCTTGCGCGTGGCACACCGCTTGCCAGTTCTCCCGGGTTTGCACAACAGCATTGGACAGGTTCATCAGACAGCCTCCTCTACAGTGGGGATCAGGTGCAGCGGCGCAGCGGGCCGGCGTTGTTCGCGTTCACGCACGAAGTGCACGTCCGGATCGGCGCGCCGGTCGTTGACGAAGGTGCGGAAGCGCTTGAGCTTTTCCGGGTCGTTGAGGGCGTTGGCCCATTCGCATTCGTACTGGTCCACCACATGCTGCATCTGCGCTTCAAGCTCGCCGGCCAGGCCCAGGCTGTCATCGATGATCACCTGTTTCAGGTAATCAAGCCCGCCCTCCAGGTTCTCGCGCCACACCGAAGTGCGCTGCAGCTTGTCGGCCGTGCGGATGTAGAACATCAGCACGCGGTCGATCAGGCGTACCAGGGTTTCGTCGTCCAGGTCGGTGGCGAACAGCTCGGCATGCCGTGGGCGCATGCCGCCGTTGCCGCACACGTACAGGTTCCAGCCTTTGTCGGTGGCGATCACGCCGATGTCCTTGCTTTGCGCCTCGGCGCATTCGCGGGTGCAGCCCGATACCGCGAACTTGAGTTTGTGCGGGCTGCGCAACCCCTTGTAGCGGTCTTCCAGGCGCAGGGCCATACCGACACTGTCCTGCACACCGTAGCGGCACCAGGTGCTGCCGACGCACGACTTCACCGTGCGGGTCGACTTGCCATAGGCGTGGCCGGTTTCGAAGCCGGCCTCGATCAATTCTCCCCAGATCAGCGGCAGTTCGTGCAGCTGGGCGCCGAACAGGTCGATGCGCTGGCCGCCGGTGATCTTGGTGTACAGGTCGTACTTCTTGGCCACCTGGCCAATGACGATGAGCTTGTCAGGGGTGATTTCACCACCGGGGATGCGCGGCACTACCGAGTAGGTGCCGTTCTTCTGCATGTTGGCCATGAAGGTGTCGTTGGTGTCCTGCAGTGGCACCAGCGCCGGGTCCATGATCGGCTGGTTCCAGCACGAAGCGAGGATATTGCCCACTGCCGGCTTGCAGATGTCGCACCCCACATGGCCCTTGCCATGGCGTTCGAGCAGTTCGCTGAAGGTGCGGATGCCCTCCACCCGCACCAGCCCGTACAGCTCCTGGCGGGTGTAGGCGAAGTGCTCGCACAGGCTCTTGTCCACCGCGACGCCACGGGCCGTCAGTTCATGCTCGAACACCTGCTTGAGCAAGGCGGCACAACCCCCGCAGCCCGTGGCAGCCTTGGTGCACCCCTTGACTGCGGCAAGGTCGCTGCAGCCGCTGTCGATGGCGGCGCACACCGCCCCCTTGCTGACGTTGTGGCAGGAGCAAATGGTCGCGCTGTCCGGCAGTGCATCGGCGCCCAAGGCCGGCGCGCCACCGCCTTGCGGCAGAATCAGCGCGGCCGGGTCGGCCGGCAGGGCGATGCCGTTCTGGGCATACTGCAGCAAGGTATCGTAGTAGCTGTTGTCGCCCACCAGCACCGCACCCAGCACATGCTTGCCGCTGGCATCCACCACCAGCCGGCGGTAGGCACTGTTGGCTTCGTCGATGAAGCGGTAGCTGCGCGCACCTGGTGTGGCGCCGTGGGCATCACCGATCGAGCCGACATCCACGCCCAGCAGCTTGAGCTTGGTCGACATGTCGGCACCGGTGAACGCGACCGCTGCTTCCCCCATCAGCAACGCTGCCAGGTTGCGTGCCATGCTGTAGCCTGGGGCGACCAGGCCGAACACGCTGCCGTTCCACGAGGCGCACTCGCCGATGGCAAAGATGCGCGGGTCGCTGCTGCGGCAGTGGTTGTCGATCACCACCCCGCCACGCGCGGCGATGTCCAGGCCACTGGCACGGCCCAGGGCATCCTGCGGACGAATACCGGCAGAGAACACGATCAGGTCGGTTTCCAGGTGCTCGCCACCCTCGAAGTTCATACGGTAGCGATAGGCTTCACCATCGCTGATCGACTGGGTGGCGCGGGACAGGTGCACGCCCACGCCCAGCGCTTCGATCTGTGCCTTGAGCGCGGCACCGCCCTCGCCGTCCAGCTGCACCGGCATCAAGCGTGGGGCAAACTCAACCACGTGGGCTTCCAGGCCCAACGATTTGAGCGCGTTGGCGGCTTCCAGGCCAAGCAGTCCACCACCAACCACCACGCCACGGCGGGCACTGGCAGCGGCAGCCCGGATACCATCGAGGTCGTCGAGGGTGCGGTAGACCAGGCGGGCGTTGCCGCTGGAGCCTTCGATCGGCGGTACGAAGGGGTACGAACCGGTGGCCAGTACCAGTTGGTCGTAGCCGTACCGGCCTTCGGCGGTAACCACTTCGCAGCGTTCGCGGTCGATTTCCAGCACGCATTCGCCAAGGTGCAGGTGCACGCCGTTGGCGGTGTAGAAATCATGCTCGCACAGGGCCAGGGTTTCGGCACAGCTGCCGCCGAAGTATTCGGACAGGTGTACGCGGTCGTAGGCGCGTTGGCGCTCTTCGCCGAACACGTGCAGTTCGAAGCGCTCGTGGGCGCCGCGGCTGACCAGTTGCTCGACGCAATGGTGGCCGACCATGCCGTTGCCGACGATGACCAGTCGCTCTCGTTGCCCGCTGCTCGCTGTTGCCTTCATAAGCCGATCCTCGATCAAAAAAAAAGCGCCTGGAGCCGAAGCTCCAGGCGCCTTTGCCTGTATTCATCACGGTAGGGGGCCCGGGTTGATCGCCGTTGATCAGTGGGCTTTGTTGTAGCTGGGGTAAAGCAGGGAGTGTGCCAATTGCTGTTTCCTGTTCCGGCCCTATCGCCGGCAAGCCAGCTCCCACAAGGTCCGCCTCAGGTTTCAAGGGCAGTGACAAACCTGTGGGAGCTGGCTTGCCGGCGATAGGGCCAGCACAACAAATGCACATTCAAGGTGCAACGCTCCCCATCCTGGAGCACTTCAGTAAACATCCCGCCGATACCGCTTGGCCTTGCTCAAGCCCTCCATATAAGCATCCGCATCCACACCGCCATGCTCGGCAATGACTTCACGCAACGCCGCATCCACATCCTTGGCCATGCGCTGGGCATCACCACACACGTAGAAGTACGCCCCCGCCTCCAGCCATTGCCACATCTGCGCGCCCTGTTCGAGCATGCGCTGCTGCACATAGATCTTCTCGGCCTGGTCACGGGAAAACGCGGTATCCAGCCGCAGATGGCCGCTTGCCTGCCAAGCCTGCAACTGGTCTTGGTAGTAGAAATCGGTCGCCGCGTACTGCTCGCCAAAGAACAGCCAGTTGCCCCCTTTCGCGCCCCGCGCTTCCCGTTCTTCCAGAAACGCACGAAACGGTGCAATGCCAGTCCCAGGGCCAACCATGATCACCGGCACGCTGTCGTCCTCGGGCAGCCGGAAGTGCTTCGACACCTGCGGGAAGATGGCTACCTTCAGCGCCTGGGCACGGTCGGCCAGAAAGCTGGAACACACGCCTTTACGCTCGCCATAACGCACGGTGGAAACGGTCAGGTGCACCTGATCCGGATGCGCCAATGGGCTGGAGCTGATCGAATAAAGCCGTGGCTGCAACGGCTTGAGAAGGTCGAGCCAGCTGGCCAGCGGCAGTTGCTGGGGGAAGGCACGCAGCACATCGACCAGCTGCCGGCCCCACAGCCAGTCCTGCAGCTCGGCTTTGCACTCGGGCTGTAACAGGCGCTGCAGGTCCGGGGCACTGCCGGCAAAGGCCTGCAGTTGTTGCGGGGTCACCTTGGCAATCTCCAGATGCGCTTGCAGGGCTTCAGCCAGTGGCATGGCAGGCTGGCCTTTCAACTCGACCATGGCCTGGCCATCGAGCTGCGTCAGCGCCAGCAGTTCATCGACCAGCGTCGGGCAATTGCGCGGCCATACGCCCAGGGCATCGCCAGCGGCGTAGCTGAAGCCGCTGCCGCTCAGGTCGAACACCAGTTGCCGGGTTTCCTTGCTTGCACCGGGCCCATTGAGCAGGCGGTTTTCCACCAGGGCGGCGGCCCAGGGTTGCTGCTTGCCATAGATCGTGACCGGCGCAGGCTCATTGACCGTTTGTGGTGCGGCAGCAGTGCCCAGCGAGGGCAGCAGCGCTTCGAGCCAGCCGGCGAACGCTTCGTCAAAGTCGGGCTCGCAGTCCACCCGCTGCAACAAGCGCCGCCCACCCAGCTCAGCCAGGCGCTGGTCGAGTTTGCGGCCAAAACCGCAGAACTGGTCGTAACTTGAGTCACCCAAGGCCAGCACAGCATAGGGGAGCTCGGCGCAGAGGGTGCCCTCCTCGCCCTGCAAGGCCTGCCAGAATGCCCCGGCGCTGTCGGGCGCGTCGCCATCGCCAAAGGTGCTGGCGATCAGCAGCACGCTGGCGGCGCCTTGTAGCTGGCGCGGGCTGACGGCCTCCATGCAACTGAGCTGCACCTCCAGGCCGGCACCGCGCAAGCGTTCAGCACAGCGCTCGGCCAACAGTTCGCCGTTACCGGTCTGCGAGGCCCACAGCACTTGATGCCGTGGCGCCGGCAACGCCGCAGCGGACAACGCCGCAGGCTGGGCAAACAGACCGGCCAGCAAGCCGTCGACGAACAACCGACGGCTGGCGGCCAGCGGTGCACTGGCCGGCAGGCTGGGTACGCCTTCGGCATGGCTTTGGTCCAGGCCCAGCAGAAAACCTTGCAGGTAATGGCGCTCTTCTTCTGCCAACACCGGGGCTGGCAGGGTGTCCAGGCCAAGCAGACGAGACAGGGTGGCAGTTGGCATACGGGCTGGCTCCGCAATGGCAGTGTTCAGTTCAAGGGTATCGATGCGTTCGCCTGCGACCCGCTCCAGGGCCACGGCGCAGTGTTTGAACGCGGGTTGCAGCGACAGCGGGTCAACCGCATCGCAGGTGACGGCATTGATTGCCAGTTGCTCGCCGACCACATCGTTCCAGTGGAACGGTGCAAAGCAGTTACCTGGCATGACCCGGTCGCTGACGCGTGCGGGTAGCACGGCCTGGCCACGGCGCGAACGAATGGCCACCTGGTCTTTCTCGGCAACGCCCAGCCGGGCGGCATCTTCGGGGTGAATTTCGACGAAAGGGCCGGGCTCGAGCTTGTTCAATGCCGGCACCTTGCCGGTCTTGGTCAGGGTGTGCCACTGGTGCTGCACACGGCCGGTATTCAGCACCATGGGGTAGTCGTCATTAGGCAACTCCGGTGCCGGCAACCAAGGCCGGGCGAAGAAACGGGCTTTGCCACTGGCGGTGGGGAAGGCCAACGCCGGGCGCTGGCCCTGGGCATCGTGCAGCAGCGCCTGGCTGCTGCCGTCATTCAGGTAGCGCAACGGGCTGCGGTCGCTGTCACGGCCAGGCGCGCAAGGCCACTGGCGCGGTTGCTCACGCAGTTCGGCATACCCGATACCGCGCAGGTCGTACCCGGTGGCAGGGTTATGGAAGCGACGGATTTCCTCGTACACCGCTTCGGCATCGGCGTAATCGAAGGCGTCGGCATAACCCATGGCGCAAGCCACGCGGGCAATGATCTGCCAGTCCGGCAGGCTCTGCCCTGGCGGCTCGACGGCGCGCGGCATCAGGGTAAGGTTGCGCTCGCTGTTGATCATCACGCCCTCGCCTTCGGCCCACAGCGCGGCCGGTAGCAGAATGTCGGCGTAGCGATTGGTTTCGGTGTCGAGGAAAGCGTCCTGAGTAATCACCAGCTCGGCCTGATGCAGGCCGTCGATCACTTGCTGGCGGTTGGCAACACTGGCCACCGGGTTGCTGCAGATGATCCAGCAAGCCTTCACTTCGCCGGCCTTCATCTGTTCGAACAGCGCCACCGTGCCCTCGCCGCCTTCGCGGCGCAGGCTGCCAGGTGCCAGTTGCCATTGCTGTTCGACAAAGGCGCGGTCGTCTTCCGCCAGCGCCGAGCGCTGGCCTGGCAAGCCCGGCCCCATGTAGCCCATCTCACGGCCGCCCATGGCGTTGGGCTGACCGGTCAGCGAGAACGGCCCGCTGCCGGGGCGGCAGATGGCGCCGGTGGCCAGGTGCAGGTTGCAGATCGCATTGGTGTGCCAGGTGCCGTGGATGCTCTGGTTCAGGCCCATGGTCCAGCAGCTCATCCAGTTGCCGGCACCGCCGATCCATTCGGCGGCCTTGATGATGTCGGCCTCGGCCAGCCCGGTGATGGCAGCCACGCGCTCGGGGCGGTAGTCGTCGAGAAAGGCTGGCAGTTCATCCCAGCCTTCGGTATGGCAGGCAATGAAGTCAGGGTTGGTATGGCCGTTGCGGTGTAGCAGGTGCAGCAAGCCGTTGAGCAAGGCCATGTCGCTGCCGGGGCGTACCTGCAGGAACAGGTCGGCCTTGTCGGCGGTGGCGCTGCGCCGAGGGTCGACCACAATCAGCTTCGCACCGGCCTTGATCCGGTCGAGCAAACGCAGGAACAGGATCGGGTGGCAGTCAGCCATGTTGGCGCCAATCACCAGGAATACGTCGGCGTGCTCGAAATCCTGGTAGCTGCCGGGTGGGCCATCGGCGCCAAGCGACAGCTTGTAGCCACTGCCGGCGCTGGCCATGCACAGGCGCGAGTTGGACTCGATGTGGCGGGTGCGGATAAAGCCCTTGGCCAGTTTGTTTGCCAGGTACTGGGCTTCCAGCGACATCTGCCCGGACACATACAGCGCCACGGCGTCGGGGCCGTGCTGGTCTATGATGCCGCGCAGGCGTGCGGCTGTTTCGGCGATGGCCTGATCGATACCGGTGCGTACCGGCTGCTGGTTACGCTGCTGGCGTACATAGGCGTCTTCCATACGCCCGGCAGCGGTCAGCGGCAGGTGCGCAGTGAGGCCTTTGGTGCACAGGCGGCCGAAGTTGCTGGGATGCTGCTTGTCGCCGCTGACCTTGCTGACCTTGCCGTCGGCAACGCTCATGACGATGCCACAGCCGACGCCGCAATAGGGGCAGACGCTGCGTACTTCGCTGTTGGCCATGGGCGGGCTCCTGTGGGGAACGCAAAAAGGCGCCGGCTGCCCCGGCTTGCTGATGCAAGCGAGGGGCAACACGGCGCCTTTGTCGTGAGGTTTTGTGGGCTGTCGACGTTGATGGCCCTGAATGAAGAGTGAGTCAGCAATTAATGGGCCAGCTGTACCGGCCCTTTCGCGGGCACGCCCGCTCCCACAGGGATATTGCAAGGCCTGAGGGCGGCGCCGTACCTGTGGGAGCGGGCGTGCCCGCGAAAAGGCCAGCACAGGTTTCGCACCACGCGGTGGCAACCCGAGGTCCCCTGGCGCTATGCTGGGGCACATTCCAGCATGAGCAACCGCCCTCTCCCCATGTCCCAGGTGATCCTCAAGACCCCCGCCCAACGCGACCTGATGCGCCGCGCCGGCCAACTGCTGGCCCAGGTGTTCGCCGACCTCGACAGTTTCATCCGCCCCGGCATCACGACGATGCAAATCAACGACCGCGCCGATGCGTTCATCGTCGACACACTCAAGGCGCGGCCTGCGAGCAAGGGCCAGTACGGCTTCCCCTACTCACTCAATACCTCGGTGGATCACGTGGTGTGCCACGGCATACCCAAGGTCGATGAAGTGTTGAAGGAAGGCTCGATCGTCAACGTCGACATCACCCTGGAGCAAGGCGGCTACATCGCCGACTCATCGAAGATGTACTGCATCGGGAAAATCAGCGACGAAGCCCGGCGCCTGGTCGACACTACCTACGATGCGCTGTGGAAAGGCATCGAACAGGTACGCCCCGGGGCCACGCTCGGCGATATCGGCCATGCCATCCAGGCCCATGCCGAAGCAGCGGGCTACAGCGTGGTGCGCGAATACTGCGGGCACGGCATTGGCCAGCAGATGCATGAAGCGCCGGAAGTGCTGCACATCGGCCAGCGTGGCATGGGTATGAAGCTCAAGCCGGGAATGGTGTTTACCATCGAGCCGATGATCAATCAGGGTGGGCGTGGGACGCGCACGTTGAAGGATGGCTGGACGGTGATTACCCGAGACCACTGCCTGTCGGCCCAGTGGGAGCATACGGTAGCGGTGACTGAGGAAGGGTTTGAGGTGCTGACGCTGCGGGAAGAAGAACACTGACACCTGAAATTCAGGCACAAAAAAAGCGACCCTAAGGTCGCTTTCTTTGTTACTTCCGGGTGTTCAGTAGGCCCTGGAAGTGGAATATGGCGCAGCGGACGGGACTCGAACCCGCGACCCCCGGCGTGACAGGCCGGTATTCTAACCGACTGAACTACCGCTGCGCTATACATCGAGTGGTGGGTGATGACGGGATCGAACCGCCGACCCTCTGCTTGTAAGGCAGATGCTCTCCCGGCTGAGCTAATCACCCATGTCTCTCGGTGTGGCGCGCATTCTACGGGCGAGTTGGCGCTCTGGCAAGCACTTATCGCAGTTTTTTCAAAAAACGATCAAGCACTTAATTTCAGGCACAAAAAAAGCGACCCTAAGGTCGCTTTCTCTGTTACTTCCGGGTGTTCAGTGGGCCCTGGAAGTGGAATATGGCGCAGCGGACGGGACTCGAACCCGCGACCCCCGGCGTGACAGGCCGGTATTCTAACCGACTGAACTACCGCTGCGCTATACATCGAGTGGTGGGTGATGACGGGATCGAACCGCCGACCCTCTGCTTGTAAGGCAGATGCTCTCCCGGCTGAGCTAATCACCCTTCGTCTCGGTGTGGCGCGCATTCTACGGACGCCCCTGCACCCTGGCAAGCTCTTTTTTAACTTTTTTCAAAAAAAACCTTATGCCTTTCAAAGACCTAGCGTTGCCGGGTGTTTCTTTGAAGCAGAAGCCGCTGCTGGCCCTGAGACAGGGCTGGTCTCAGATCACTACACGGAGAATAATGCCCGCCTTATGCATTAAGGAGAGTTGCCCCTCATGTGGTTCAAGAACCTGCTGACCTACCGCCTGACCCAGGAAGTCCCGTTCGAGCCTGAAGCGCTGGAAGCCGCCCTGGCCAGCAAGCCGGCCCGCCCTTGCGCCAGCCAGGAGCTGACCACCTATGGTTTCGTCGCGCCGTTCGGCAAAGGCGAAGACGCTCCCCTGGTGCATGTCAGCGGCGAGTACCTGCTGATTGCCGCGCGCAAGGAAGAACGCATCCTGCCAAGCAGCGTGGTCAACGACGCGGTCAAGGAAAAGGTCGAAGAGATCGAGACCGAGCAGATGCGCAAGGTCTATAAAAAGGAACGCGACCAGATCAAGGACGAGATCATCCAGGCCTTCCTGCCGCGCGCGTTCATCCGCCGTTCGATGATCTTCGCTGCCATCGCCCCACGCCAGGGTGTGATCCTGGTGAACTCGGCCAGCGCCAAGCGTGCCGAAGACCTGCTGTCGACCCTGCGTGAAGTGATGGGCTCGCTGCCGGTACGCCCGGCCACGGTAAAAATTGCACCGGTTGCCACCATGACCGACTGGGTCAAGTCGCAACAGGCCGCCGAAGGCTTCTATGTGCTGGACGAGTGCGAACTGCGCGACACCGCCGAAGACGGCGGCATCGTGCGCTGCAAACGCCAGGACCTGACCGGCGAGGAAATCCAGCTGCATCTGAGCACCGGCAAAGTGGTGACCCAGCTGGCCCTGGCCTGGCAGGACAAGCTGTCGTTCATCCTGGACGACAAGATGGTGATCAAGCGCCTGAAGTTCGAAGAGCTGCTGCAGGAGCAGGCCGAGCAGGATGGTGGTGATGAGGCGGCGCAGCAGTTCGATGCCAGCTTCCAGCTGATGATGATGACCTTTGCCGAGTTCCTGCCGGTGCTGTTCGAAGCGCTGGGTGGGGAGGAGATTCCGCAAGGGGTCTGATGTGTCTTGAAATGCCGGTGCTGCCTGAGGAATGTCCTCAGCCAGTACTGGCCCTATCGCCGGCAAGCCAGCTCCCACAGGTACACCATAGGTTCTGAACACTGTGGCGTACCTGTGGGAGCTGGCTTGCCGGCGATAGGGCCCTCGAAATTCACAAAGCTATAAATAGAAAAGGAATTGCCCCCATGCGTGCCCTCGCCGCCCTCAGCCGCTTCGTCGGCAATACCTTCGCCCTGTGGGTGCTGGTATTTGCCGTGCTGGCCTTCCTGCAACCGCAATGGTTCATCGCCCTCAAGGTCGCTATCGTGCCGCTGCTGGGCCTGGTGATGTTCGGCATGGGGCTCACCCTCAAGCTCGACGACTTTGCCGCCCTCGCCCGTCAGCCCTGGCGGGTGATGCTGGGGGTGGTCGCGCACTTCGTGATCATGCCGGGCATGGCCTGGCTGCTGTGCCAGCTGTTCCACCTGCCACCGGAAATTGCCGTGGGCGTGATCCTGGTCGGCTGCTGCCCGAGTGGTACGGCGTCGAACGTGATGGTGTGGCTGTCCCGCGGGGACCTGGCGCTGGCGGTGGCGATTGCTGCGGTGACCACGCTGCTGGCCCCGTTACTGACCCCGGCGCTGATCTGGTTCCTGGCCTCGGCCTGGTTGCCGGTGTCCTTCATGGACATGTTCTGGTCGATCCTGCAACTGGTCATGCTGCCAATCGTGCTCGGCGTGCTGGCTCAGCGCTTGCTCGGCGCACGGGTGCAGGCAGCGGTGCAAGTATTGCCGCTGGTGTCGGTGGTGAGCATCGTGATGATCGTGTGCGCCGTGGTAGCGGCCAGCCAGGCGAAAATCGCCGAGTCCGGCTTGCTGATCATGGCGGTGGTGATGCTGCACAACAGCTTCGGCTATTTGTTGGGGTACCTGACCGGCAAGCTGTGCAAGCTGCCGCTGGCCCAGCGCAAGTCGCTGGCGCTGGAGGTAGGCATGCAGAACTCCGGGCTGGGCGCGGCACTGGCGGCAGCGCACTTCTCGCCGCTGGCTGCAGTGCCGAGTGCGTTGTTCAGTGTTTGGCATAACATTTCAGGGGCGTTGCTTTCGACCTGGTTCCGGCGGATGGATGCGCCTGCAGGCGAGCCCGAAGGTGGTGAACCAGCCAGGCATTGATGTTGCCTGGAAGGCCACACATGTGCACTATATTGCCCACTGTGAGGACGACCTCACGACGCACCGCGTGACCATTCCGGGGACGGCCCCATCATTCAAACGATGGAGACACACCAATGTCCTGGATCATCCTGTTCTTCGCCGGCCTGTTCGAGGTCGGCTGGGCCGTTGGCCTGAAATACACCGACGGCTTCAGCAAGCCGATTCCCACCGTGCTTACGGTTGGCGCCATGGTCATCAGCCTGGGCCTGCTGGGCCTGGCCATGAAAGAGCTGCCGCTGGGCACCGCCTATGCCATCTGGACCGGCGTGGGTGCCGTCGGCACGGTGATCGCCGGCATCATCCTGTTCGGCGAATCCATGGCCCTGGTACGGCTGGTCAGCGTGGCGCTGATCGTCTGCGGCCTGGTCGGCCTCAAAGTCAGCGCCAGCTAACCCTCTCCCCTAACGCAGGTTGCCGCGCAAGCGGCTGACCTGCTCGCGCAATGCTTCTGGCTGCGCTGCCTCCACCGGGATGGCGGCGCCGGCCACGATGGTTACCCGCGACCACAGGCGCTTGAAAAAGCCCTTGGCCGGGTCGCGGCTGAAGAAGCTGCCCCACAGCCCCTGCAAGGCCAGCGGAATCACTGGCACCGGCGTTTCTTCCAGGATGCGGTTGACGCCGCCCTTGAACACATCGATCTCACCATCGCCGGTCAGCTTGCCTTCCGGGAAGATGCACACCAGCTCGCCGTCGGCCAGGTACTCGGCAATGCGCGCGAAGGCCCGTTCATAGGTGGCCAGGTCTTCGTTACGCCCGGCAATCGGGATGGCGCCAGCGGTGCGGAACACGAAGTTGAGTACCGGCAGGTTGTAGATCTTGTAGTACATGACAAAGCGGATCGGCCGACGGATCGCCCCACCCAACAGCAGCGCATCGACGAACGACACGTGGTTGCACACCAGCAGCGCCGCACCTTCATCGGGGATGCGCTCCAGGTCGCGATGCTGCACGCGGTACATCGAATGGCTGAGCAACCAGATCAGGAAACGCATGGTGAACTCGGGCACGATCCTGAAGATGTAGGCGTTGACCGCGATGTTGAGCAGCGACACCACCAGGAACAGCTGCGGGATGGTGAAGCCCGCCAGGCCCAGCAGGATGATGGTGAGCACCGCCGACACCACCATGAACAAGGCATTGAGGATGTTGTTGGCCGCGATCACCCGCGCGCGCTGGTCCTCGGCCGTGCGGGCCTGGATCAGCGCATACAGCGGCACGATGTAGAAGCCGCCGAACACGCCCAGGCCAACGATCGACAGCAGGATCCACCAGGCCTGCCCCATGCCCAGCAGCGTCAGCCAGTCGTGCGGGGCCGCTGCAGCCGGCACATCGCCGGAGTGCCACCACCACAGCAGGCCGAACAGGGTCAGGCCGAACGAGCCGAACGGCACCAGGCCGATCTCCACCTTGCGCCCGCTAAGCCGTTCACACAGCAGCGATCCCAGGGCAATGCCCACCGAGAACAGTGTCAGCACCAGAGTCACCACCGTGCCGTCGCCGTGCAGCCAGTCCTTGGCGTAGGCCGGGATCTGCGTGAGGTAGATGGCACCGACGAACCAGAACCACGAGTTACCCACGATCGAACGCGACACCGCGGGTGTCTGGCCCAGCCCCATGCGCAGGATGGCCCACGACTGTTTGAAGATGTTCCAGTCCAGCGGCATGTGTGGCGAAGCAGCGGCAGCCCGCGGAATCCAGCGGCTGGCCAGGTAGCCAAGCACTGCGGTACCGACGACACCGCCGGCCACCACCGTGGCGTAGCTGTCGGCCGACATCATCACCCCGGCGCCGATAGTGCCGGCGAGAATGGCCAGAAAGGTGCCGGTTTCCACCAGCCCGTTGCCGCCCACCAGCTCTTCTTCGCGCAGGGCCTGCGGCAGGATCGAGTACTTCACCGGGCCGAACAGCGCCGAGTGAGTGCCCATGCCAAACAGGGCCACCAGCATCAGCGTCAGGTGATTGGTGATAAAGCCCAGCGCACCGATCGCCATGATCACGATCTCGGCCAGCTTGATCGCACGGATTAACGCGTCCTTGGCGAACTTCTCACCAAACTGCCCACCCAGTGCCGAAAACAGGAAGAACGGCAGGATGAACAGCAAGGCGCACAGGTTGACCCAGATCGAACGGTCACCGTCGCCCAGGCTGAGCTTGAACAGGATCGCCAGGATCAGCGACTGCTTGAACAGGTTGTCGTTGAAGGCACCCAGTGACTGAGTGATGAAAAACGGCAGGAAGCGCCGCTTGCCGAGCAAGGTGAATTGCGAGGAGTGACTCATCGTCCTTGGTCCTGAGGGCTTTTCAATTGGAGGCGCGCCGGGCGCGTCAGGCCACAAATCTGCATGGGAAATGCGTGCACTGGCAAGCGCCTTCACGCCCACAATGACCAGGTCGCCTCAGAAACAGCCCATCATTCGAAGCCGAACAACGCTCGCGCTGTATCCACCAACAGCGCCCGGCGCAACTCCGCCGAACAACCCAGGGCCTCAAACTGTTCCAAAGCCGTACTGAAACCCACCGCCGACTCATGCTGGGTATGCGGCCAGTCACTGCCCCACATAAGCCGCTCGGCGCCGTAATGCGCTTCCAGCGCGCACAGCGCCTGCCGGGCGAAGGCGAGGTTCTGTTCCGGCGAGCCTTCCAGCCGATAAATGCCCGATACCTTCACCCATACCTTGCCCCGCCCACCCAGGGTCAGTAACTCGGCAAACCCCGGTTGCCCCAGACCACGGCGGGCATCAGGCCGGCCGAAATGATCGACCACGATGTCCAGCCCATAAGGCTCAAGCGCCCGCACCAGCGCTGGAATGTCCGCCACATGGCGGTGCAGCTCCAGGTGCCAGCCCTGCTCGCCAATACGCTCCAGCAAGGGCCGCCACTGGGCACCGGCGAGGTCGGGCAACGCCTGGCCCATGAGGTTCAGGCGCACACCCCTCACGCCTAGCCGGGCCATCTCGTCCAGCGTCTCACGTTCGACGTCCTGCTCCAGCATCACCACCCCGCGCAGCTGCCCCGGCACCGTTTGCAGGGCGCTGAGCAAGTAGCGGTTATCGGTCCCCAGGAAGCTGGGCTGAACCAGCACGCCATGGCTGAAACCATGGGCCAGCAGCTGGCCCAGATAGTCGCCCAGCGGCGCATCGTAGCTGGGCGCGTAACGCCGCTCGCTGGCCAGGTTCAGCCCGCGGCTGAATACGTGGGCGTGGGTGTCGATGGCGGTCAGGTGCAAAGCAGGAGCGTCGGGCATGGTTCTCATACAAACAAGGTGAAGTTACTTGGTGACAGCGCCAGCCATTTCCGGCGCAGGTGCAGATTCAAGGTTGCGACCACGGGTTTCCGGCAGGCAGAGGGCGGCGATCACCGCCACGCCATAGGCAATGCCGGCGTCGATGCCGATGGCACTGCCCAGCGACATCGACTCACTCATGTGGCCGACCAGGAACGGAAACACCGCCGACAGCACGCGGCCGAAGTTGTAGCAGAAGCCCACCCCGGCACCGCGCACATCGGCCGGGTACAGTTCATTGAAGAACGCGCCCAGGCTGGCCGGGATACCGGCGGCGAAGAAGCCCAGCGGGAAGCCGAGGAACAGCATTTGCGTGTTGGTCAGCGGGAAGAACACATAAGCCTGCACGGTCAGCACACAGCACAGGGCGAACAGCAGAATGTTCTTGCGCCGACCGATGCGGTCGATCAAAAGGCCGCTGACCACGCAACCACACCAGAACGCCAGGATGATCACCGCCAGATAGCCGCCCGAGTTCAGCACCGAGAGGTTGCGTTCGGTCTTGAGGAAGGTCGGCAGCCAGGTCATCACCGCGTGGTAGCCACCGTGGGCACCCAGGCCGAGCAAACCGCCGAGCAGGGTCACGCGCAGCAGTTCCGGGCGGAAGATGCCAGCCATCGATTGCAGGAAGCTGGCGGGGATGGCCTTTTCTTTTTGCAGGCGCTGAAAGCTGTCCGGCTCTGGCACGTTGCGGCGTACCCAGATGATCAACAGCGATGGCAACAGGCCGACAAAGAACATCACCCGCCAGGCGAACTCCTGCGGCACCAGCGAGTAGATCAGCGTGAACAGCGCCACCGCCAGGCCCCACCCCACGGCCCAGGCGCTTTGCACCGTGCCCATGACCTTGCCACGGTATTTCGGGTTGATGGTTTCGGCCATCAGCACCGCGCCAGCCGCCCATTCACCACCAATGCCGAAGCCTTGCATGGCCTTGACGAACAGCAGCGGGTAGAAGCCGGTGACGAACGCCGAAAGGAAGGTGAAGAAGGAGAACCAGAGAATCATCCATTGCAAGGTACGCACGCGACCGTAGCGGTCGGACAAGGTGCCACCCAGCCAGCCGCCAATCGCCGAGGTCACCAGGGTCAGGCCGCTGATCAGGCCGGCATCGCCCTTGGTCAGGGAGAAGGCAGCGATCAGCGCGGGGATGGCCAGGCCGAACATCTGCACTTCCAGCGCATCAAGCGACCAACCGCCGAAGCAGGCCCAGAACGTCTTGCGTTCCCGTGAGGTGATCTGGCGATACCAGCTGAACATGATTTTTATCCTTCTTGGTCGTGTGTGTTACGGGCAGGCGAAGCCACTGCGCCGTGGCAGCACGGCGCAGACGGGTAAAACGGGTGAAGCGGCCGGCTTAGCGGATATCGATGCGGTAGCGGAAGTGCTGCGCATGGCCGCGCGAGCGGCGCCATTCCAGGGGCTTGCCGGCGTAGTCACGGGCCAGACGCTCGATCACCACCACCGGGCTGTCGGCTGGCAGTTGCAGCAAGCGGCCATGCACTGCGTCGACCGCTTCGGCGGTCAGGGTCTCTTCGGCGTAGGCGACCACCTGGCCGCACAGTGCTTCATAGATCGGGTACAGCAGCGGCCCCTTGCTGTTCAGCTCCACGTCCAGCAATGGCTGGAAGGTCTGGCGCGGCAGCCAGATTTCTTCGGCCAGGACGGGCTGGGCACCCAGCAGACGGGTACGGATGATGCGGATTACTTCGGCGCCCGCCGCCAGGCCCAAGGCCTCGGCCACCGCCGATGGCGCTGCGAGCGGCTCGATGGACAGGATGCGGCTTTCTGGCACCACACGCTCGCCATTGGCGGCCTCAAAACGGAAGAAGCGGAACAGCGAAGACTGGAACTGCGGGCGGCGGATGAAGGTGCCGCGACCCTGCTGGCGTTCCAGCACGCCTTCGGCGACCAGCACATCCACGGCCTTGCGCACGGTGCCGACCGACATGTCGAATTCGCTGGCCAGGGCCGCTTCGGTCGGGATTGCCTCGCCCGGGCGCCAGCGGTTATTGGCAATCTGCTCGACCATGTGGTCGCGCAATTGTTGGTAGCGGGGCAGTCGAGCATCACCGGTCAATGGGTGCATGGGTCTCGCTCTCGTCTTGTTATCTAAACATATATATGAATTTTGCCAGAGTATTCCCCGCGGGTGGCGGGCTGTCAATCCTCCGCCTGTCGCCAGACACAATGCCTGGCTTATGCTTGTGGCCGGGAAAACCAGAACAACAAGGACGTGGCAATGCTCGCCGCCATCAAACGCTACCCGCACACCGTGCGCCTGCTGCTGCTCACCACCTTTACCCTCACCGTCGCCCGTGCCCTTACCCTGCCCTACCTGGTGGTGTACCTGGCCGACAACTTCCAGTTGCCGATAAGCCAGATCGGCTTGCTGATCGGTGGCGCGCTGATCATCGCCTCGCTGCTGAGCCTGTATGGCGGCCACTTGGTCGACACCTTGCGCAACCACACCCTGGTCAGCGCCAGCACCCTGTTGTTCGCCCTGGCCTTCGTCGGCGCGGTCGCCAGCCGTTCAGCGTTGCTGTTCTTCCTGTGCCTGGTACTGATCAACCTGGCCCTTGCGGTGGTCGACATCGCCGCCAAGGCCGGCTTCTGCGCCCTGCTGCCGGTAGAGGAACGGGCCGAAGTGTTCGCCATCAAGTACACCCTGAGCAACGTTGGTTACGCCGCCGGCCCGCTACTGGGCGTGGCCATGCTGGAGCTGAACGACCACATGCCATTCATCGCCTCTGCCCTGCTTGGGCTGGCCATGTGCCTGGCCTACTGGCGCTTGGGCGACCGCAGCCTGCAGGCAAGTGCAGACAAGCCTGCGGCGGGTTTCGGCCAAGTGGCGCTAGGGCTGGCGCGTGACCGCCGGCTGGTGTGTTTCACGTTGGGCGGGGTGTTGAGTGCGGTGGTGTTTGGCCAGTTCACGGCCTACCTGTCGCAGTACCTGGTCGTCACCAGCAGCCCGACCGAGGCGGCGCGCCTGGTGGGCTATCTGGTGACCACCAACGCCGTAACGGTGATTGCCCTGCAGTACCTGATTGGCCGGCGTATCAGCCGCCAGCGCCTGATGCCCTGGTTGCTGGCCGGCATGGCCCTGTTCATCGCCGGGCTGCTGGGCTTTGCGTCGGCAGGCTCGGTGCTGGCATGGTGCCTGGCGATGCTGGTGTTCACCCTGGGCGAAATCATCGTGATCCCCGCCGAGTACATGTTCATCGACCTGATTGCGCCGGAGCACTTGCGCGGGGTGTATTACGGCGCGCAGAACCTGTCCAACCTTGGCGCGGCACTGGGGCCGGTGATGGTGGGGTTTGCCCTGGTACACCTGTGGCCGGGGGCGATCTTCTACCTGTTGGTATTGTCGGTGATACTGGCGGGGGTGTTTTACGGGTTGGGTACCCGAAAAGATTGATGTGTTGTTTCAGGTCAATCGCGAGCAAGCTCACGCCTACAACCATCGTCTGCGCTGACGAAGCGGCACCTGCGTGCCAGACTGATTGATCGGGACCGCGTTATCTTTTTTGCTTCGGAGTCTTCATGTCGTTGTCCAGCGGGCTGATCGCCGTGGTCGCCCTGGCCTATATGGCCGTCATGTTCGCCATCGCCTTCTATGGCGACCGCCGCAGCACGCCGTTGCCGCCGAAACTGCGTGCCTGGGTGTACAGCCTGTCACTGGCCGTGTACTGCACCAGCTGGACCTTCTTCGGTGCGGTCGGCCAGGCTGCCGAACAGCTCTGGGCGTTCCTGCCGATCTACCTGGGCCCTGTATTGCTGCTGATCTTCGCGCCCTGGGTGCTGCAGAAGATGGTGCTGATCAGCAAGCAGCAGAACATCACCTCGATCGCCGACTTCATCGCCGCCCGCTACGGCAAGTCGCAATCCCTGGCGGTAGTGGTGGCGCTGATCTGCCTGGTCGGTGTGCTGCCATACATCGCCTTGCAGCTCAAAGGCATCGTGCTGGGCGTGAACCTGCTGATCGGCGCCAACGCCGATGCCACCGGCACCCGCGTGCAGGACACCGCACTGGTGGTGTCGCTGGTGCTGGCGCTGTTCGCCATTGTGTTCGGTACGCGCAGCCTGGATGTGACCGAACACCACCGCGGCATGGTGTTGGCGATTGCCTTCGAATCGCTGATCAAGCTGCTGGCCTTCCTCGCGGTGGGCATTTTCATCGTCTTCAACCTGTATGACGGCTTCGACGACCTGTTCAGCCAGGCCCGCCAGTCGATCCACTTGCAGGACTATTGGCAGGAGACCATCAACTGGCCATCAATGGTGGTGCAAACCGCCGTGGCGATGATGGCGATCATCTGCCTGCCGCGGCAGTTCCATGTCACCGTGGTAGAGAACATCGAACCCCAGGACATGCGCCTGGCGCGCTGGGTGTTCCCGATGTACCTGGCACTGGCCGCGCTGTTCGTGGTGCCGATTGCCCTGGCCGGGCAGATGTTGCTGCCGGGCACGGTGATTTCCGACTCGTTCGTCATCAGCCTGCCACTGGCCGAGGCGCACCCGAGCCTGGCCCTGTTGGCGTTCATTGGCGGCGCTTCGGCGGCCACCGGCATGGTCATCGTCGAAGCCGTAGCGCTGTCTACCATGGTGTCCAACGACATGCTGCTGCCCTGGCTGCTGCGCCGCAACAACGCCGAGCGGCCGTTCGAGGCGTTCCGCCACTGGATGCTCTCGGTGCGCCGGGTAACCATCGTGGTGATCCTGTTGCTGGCCTACGTCAGCTACCGATTGCTGGGGTCCACCGCGAGCCTTGCGACCATCGGCCAGATCGCCTTCGCCGCCGTGACCCAGCTCACCCCGGCCATGCTTGGTGCGCTGTACTGGAAGCAGGCCAACCGCCGCGGCGTGTTCGCCGGCCTGGCCGCGGGTATCTTCCTGTGGTTCTACACCCTGGTGCTGCCGATTGCCGCCCATAGCCTCGGCTGGTCGCTGCAACTGTTCCCGGGGCTGGCGTGGCTGCACGGCAACCCGCTGAACCTGCCAATCAGCCCGCTGACCCAGGGCGTGGTGTTGTCACTGGCGGGCAACTTCACCCTGTTTGCCTGGGTCTCGGTGCTTTCGCGCACGCGGGTGTCCGAGCACTGGCAGGCCGGCCGCTTCATTGGCCAGCAAACCGCGCGGCCCAGCAGCAAGCCGCTGCTGGCGGTGCAGATCGACGACCTGCTGACCCTCGCCTCGCGCTTTGTGGGTGACGAGCGTGCACGCCAGAGTTTCATCCGCTTCGCCTACCGCCAGGGCAAGGGCTTCAACCCCAACCAGAACGCCGACGGCGACTGGATCGAGCACACTGAACGCCTGCTGGCCGGGGTACTGGGCACCTCGTCGACCCGCGCCGTGGTCAAGGCCGCCATCGAAGGCCGCGACATGCAGCTGGAGGATGTGGTGCGCATCGCCGACGAAGCCAGCGAAGTGCTGCAGTTCAACCGCGCCCTGCTGCAAGGCGCCATCGAGAACATCAACCAGGGCATCAGCGTGGTCGACCAGAACCTGCACCTGGTGGCCTGGAACCGGCGCTACCTGGAGCTGTTCAACTACCCCGACGGCCTGATCAGCGTGGGCCGGCCCATTGCCGACATCATCCGCTACAACGCCGAGCGCGGTCTGTGCGGCCCGGGCGAAGCGCAAGTGCATGTGGCGCGGCGCCTGCACTGGATGCGCCAGGGCCGCGCGCATTCCTCCGAACGGCTGTTCCCCAATGGCCGGGTGATCGAGCTGATCGGCAACCCGATGCCAGGCGGCGGCTTTGTCATGAGCTTCACCGACATCACCCCGTTCCGCGAGGCCGAGCAGGCCCTGCGCGATTCCAACGAAGGTTTGGAGCAAAGGGTGGCAGAGCGCACCCAAGAGCTGTCGCAGCTCAACCAGGCGCTGTCGGAAGCCAAGAGCCATGCCGAAGCGGTGAGCCAGTCCAAGACCCGCTTCCTGGCTGCGGTCAGCCATGACCTGATGCAGCCGCTTAACGCCGCCCGGCTGTTCTCCGCCGCCTTGTCGCAGCAGGCCGAGGGCATGAACGAAGAGGCCCAGCAGTTGGTGCAGCACATGGACAGTTCGCTGCGCTCGGCCGAAGAGCTGATCAGCGACCTGCTGGACATCTCGCGCCTGGAAAACGGCAAGATCACTCCGGATGCCAAGCCCTTTGCCCTCAACGAACTGTTCGACACCCTAGGGGCAGAATTCAAAGTACTGGCGGCCGAGAAAGGCCTGGAGTTCCGCCTGCGTGGCAGCCGCCTGCGGGTGGACAGCGACATGAAGCTGCTGCGGCGGGTACTGCAGAACTTCCTCACCAATGCCCTGCGTTATGGCAAGAGCCCGATCCTGCTGGGCGCGCGCCGCCAGGGCGAACGCCTGTGGCTGGAAGTGTGGGACCGCGGGCCGGGCATTGCCGACGACAAGCTGCAGGTGATCTTCCAGGAGTTCAAACGCCTGGACAGCCACCAGACCCGCGCCGAAAAAGGCCTGGGCCTGGGCCTGGCGATTGCCGACGGCCTGTGCCGGGTGCTGGGGCACCCGCTGGAAGTGCGCTCATGGCCGGGCAAAGGCACGGTGTTCCGGGTCTGCGTGCCGATTGCCCGTCAGCCGGCACCGGCGCCGAGCGCCCCGGTGGAACAGGGTGGCCAACCGCTGGCCGGGCTGCAGGTGCTGTGCGTGGACAACGAAGACAGCATCCTGATCGGCATGAACAGCCTGCTCAGCCGATGGGGTTGCCAGGTATGGACCGCGCGTAACCAGGCCGAATGCGAGGCCCTGCTGGCCAAGGGCATGCGCCCGCACCTGGCATTGGTGGACTACCACCTGGATGACGGCGAGACCGGCATCGGGCTGATGGGCTGGCTACGCGCGCGCCTGGGTGAACCGGTGCCAGGGGTGGTGATCAGTGCCGACGGCAGCAAGGAAACCATCGCCATGGTCCATGCATCAGGCCTGGACTACCTGGCCAAGCCGGTCAAGCCGGCGGCCCTGCGCGCCATGCTCAACCGCCATCTGAGCCTGGTTCAGTAACCGCTGCATCCGGCACCTCGTCGGACAGCGCCCGCTCCAGCAAGTCTGCCGGCAGGCTCTTGCTGGCACGGGCGCCCAGCAGTTTCAGCTGTTCGCTGCGGCTGACCAGGTTGCCGCGCCCTTCACACAATTTGTTGCGGGCAGCGGCATAGGCCTTGTCCACCTGCTGCAGGCGGCTGCCCAGCTCGTCCAGGTCCTGGATGAACAACACGAACTTGTCGTACAGCCAACCGGCGCGCTCGGCAATCTCGCGGGCGTTCTGGCCTTGGCGCTCCTGTTTCCACAGGCTGTCGATTACCCGCAGGGTCGCCAGCAAGGTGGTGGGGCTGACAATCACGATTTGCCGGTCGAATGCTTCCTGGAACAGGTTGGGCTCAGCCTGCAAGGCTGCCGAGAAGGCCGCCTCGATGGGCACGAACAGCAGCACGAAATCCAGGCTGTGCAGGCCTTCGAGGCGATTGTAATCCTTGCTCGACAGGCCTTTGACGTGGCTGCGCAGCGACTGCACGTGCTGCTTGAGCGCGGCCTCGTCGTTGCCGGCGACGAACTGCTGGTACGCCGTGAGGCTGACTTTGGCGTCCACCACCACCTGCTTGTCGCCGGGCAGCATGATCAGCACATCAGGCTGAAAACGCTCGCCGTCGGCACTCTTCAGGCTGACCTGGGTCTGGTACTCGCGGCCCTTTTCCAGGCCCGCATGCTCCAGCACCCGCTCAAGAATCAGCTCACCCCAGTTGCCTTGGGTTTTCTGGCCCTTCAAGGCCTGAGTGAGGTTGGTGGCCTCGTCCGACAAGCGCAGGTTGAGCTGTTGCAGGCGCTCCAGCTCCTTGCCTAGCGAGAAGCGCTCGCGGGCCTCTTGCTGGTAGCTTTCTTCCACGCGCTTTTCGAAGGCATGAATACGCTCCTTGAGCGGGTCGAGCAACTGGCCCAGATGCTGCTGGCTGGTCTGGGCGAAGCGCTGCTCGCGCTCGTCGAAGATCTTGGTGGCCATGTCGGCGAACTGGGCACGCAGGGTATCGCGAGCTTCCTGCAGGTCTTCGAGGCGCTGCTGATGGCTTTCCTGCTGCTCGCGCAGCTCGGCCTCCAGGCGTGCGGTCTGGGCCTCTAGGCGGCGCAGTTCGGCCTCCCGGTTGGCGCGCTCCAGGCTCCAGGCGTGGGCGGCATCGCGGGCATTGTCGCGGTCGACTTGCAACAGTTCCAGCTCACGGCCCTGGGCGGCCAGTTGGGTCTGCTTGACGGTGTTGGCTTCGCTGAGGTCGCTGACTTCGTCGCGGCTGGCCTCCAGCTGCGCTTGCAGGCCAGCCTGTGCCAGCTGGGCGGCGTTGAGGCGTTCTTCAAGCAACGCCTGCTCACCTTGCCGCGCGCCCTGGCGGCGCTGCACCTGCATGACCCACCCCAGGCAAGGTAACGCGCCTGCCACCAAGCCCAGCAGAATGCTGGCCAGATCCACTGTCATGCTTACCCCGAACGATCCTGGATGATTGATGCGCAGCTTATCAGCCCGGCGGGCGTGTTGCCTGTTGCAGCCCGAGTGCTCAGCCCGAGAACCACTGGCGCAGCAACCGCCGCGCCTCCTGTGACCCCTGCCCCGCCGCCAGTTCCAGCCAGTACCGCGCCTGCTCAGGCTCGCTGTGCTGGCACAACCGCGCGTACTCCAGTTGCGCCCGACGATCCCCGGCACGGGCGGCCTGACGCAGCAGTTCATGGCCAATCCGCCGGTCACGGGCATTGCCGCAATCACGGCACAGCATCTGCCCCAGGCGGCTTTGTGCGACCACCACGCCCTGGCGCGCCGGCTGTTTCAGCAGGCGCCCGGCCAAGTGCTTGACCTGGGGCTTGTCACCCAGGCGCGGGCTGTCGAGCAACCACAAGGCAACTTTAAGCGAAAAGCGTTTGGGGGGAGGCGTCGATGCCGCGGGGCTGGCGAGGTGTTTGCTGCGGAACTTCATGAGTAACAGGTTTGGCAACTCGAAAGGCGCGCCACTCTACTCTTTTTTTTCCGCCCCGGCCTGTCGATTTCTGGAGAATTGAAAAAAATTTAAATGATCTTTTCTTGACGTTTTCGAGGGGATGACCAAGCAGTCTGTCGAGGCATGTCGATTGTCGGACAGTTCACGCCTTTGCTAGCACGCCCGTCCTAGAGCAAGCGCTCGGGACAATCCACAGTTCCTGTGGATAACTCGGTGGACAACCCCCTTGCACACCCCGCAAAGCCCCGTGAATTGGGGCTTTGTGTCAAACTGACGATTTTTTCACCAGCTAAAAATAGTGTTTTTTTTCATTGACTTAACCGCGCAGTCAAGGCATTGGCGAGGCTGTCGATGCGTGTTGCCGGGCTGTTACAACCACTGCCCCGAATGTGAACAAGTGCACCATAAACCTCCATTCGAGTGCACGAAATGGGCACATCAGCCTGGATACGGGCCATTTGCCCCCTCTTCACAGCAACGCAAATACGCGCCATACTGCGCGGCTAACCTGAACGAACGTAGTGCTTGCCAAGCGCCTGAATTTCCAGTAAGGTGCGCCTCGTTAGTACCAAGCTGAAAGTCAATTCTGGCCGCAAGCGTCCTTGCAACCCCCTCCTCCCAAGAGTGGCGCTGCTGAAAGCAGGACCGGCCCAATCGATGATTCCCTCGCCAGCCTCAGGCTGCTCAAGCACGAATCACGTGACAGATTGATCAGGATTCCACCCCGACGGCCTAGAACCTTGGCCCCGGCGTGCTGCCTGCCTTCCGAAGTACCTACCAGTCAGCCCAAGCGCCCACCTTTGATTGCGCCCCCTCTGGCTGCCCTGTTCCAGTCAGGTTCGTTCGTCCCTTAATAAAGGCGTCACTGGAACGTTTCTATCATGCACGGATCATAACCCCCGTGTTTAAAGCAGGAACCTCCAACAATATGCATACTCATCATCAAATTCAGGCTGCCATTGGCACCCTCTCCCAGGCCTTCTCGCCGTTGAAGTGCCTTATCGTTGCCCCACGCAAGGGCAGCTTCAGCTTCACCCTGGTAGACGAACACGGCGTCGCCTGCCACACCGAGCGCCTGTACCCTGAACAGTACAGCCGTAGCGAGCCGCTGCAGGCGGTCATTGCCCGTACTCGCCAATCGCTTACCGCGTGAGCGGCGAATACTGCGGTATTCAAGCGCTGAATCTCCCCATCGCCAGTCTGCCTGAACGTTCCCGGCGTAATTGCCTTAGGGCATATAGCCCGGTACGTCAGGCAGCAAACGATTTAAAAACAGCTCTTTACACCACGATTATCACACTACACTTCAACTCGAGCGGTCCTTGCCGCTTCCGGCGGGCCTGATCATTCACCAGCTGCCAAGCTCCAGCGCCCGTCCGGCCCTTATCTGCTCGAGGGCATCATGGGTATCGCGGCGAATGAATTGTGTCAGTATGTGATCCGACCCACCCTGGTCTACCTGAACCGTCACTGCGCCAGCGCCGAGGCCTTGTTGCTGGGCATCGCCGCCAGCCAATCGGCACTCGGGTCCGCTCTGCACGACCGACGTGGGCACGGCCTTTACCGCATTGGCGAACACCGCCATCAGGCGCTCTGGGACGACTACCTGGCCCGTGATCCCGACCTGGCCAGCCTGGTCCGCGGCCTGGCCAGCCAGCACGCCTTCCTTGGCGGGCCGCACCTGGAGCTCACCGTCAACCTGCGCTACTCCACCGCCATTGCCTGGATGCTCGTCGAAGAACAGGCCACAACGCTGCCCGCCGCAGATGACCTGTTGGCGCTGGCACGCATCTGGCGACAGGTATTCAACCCCCAAGGTCGCCTGCGCGACTTCACCTCAGCCTGGCACACCTGCATAGATCAGAGATTGCCACAGGCATCTTAAGACACGTCCTACAACATTACCGGAAAAAAGGGAATTTTGGTCGGATTGTCCTACAAAACCGCTCTATCTTCTGCGATTGAGGCTATGGCGCGGCGCGTGATTTGTTGGTAGCTTTTCGCCCCGGAGATCCCAAGGAGTTTTCTAATAATGAAAAAAGTAATGCTCAAAACCTCCCTCGGCGTAGCCGTTGCTCTTGCTTCCAGCCAACTGCTCGCCAGCGGCTTCGCGCTCAACGAACAGAGCATCAGCAGCATGGGGACAGGTTTCGCGGGACGTTCTTCTTCTGCCGAAGATGCCAGCACCGTGTTTGGCAACCCGGCAGGCATGTCCCGCCTCAAACGCGAACAATTCACCGTGGGCGGCGCTGCCGTCATCGCCAAGTCCGATATCTCGGGCCGGGGCAGCAACCTCGGGGGGGAAACCGATGGTGACATGGTGCCTTTCGTTGGCGTACCGATGGGTTACTACGTCAAGCCGATCGACGACCACTGGAGCGTCGGTTTCGGTGTTTACGTACCCTTCGGCCTGGTAACCGACTACGGCAGCGATGACGCCGCACGCTACTGGGGCAAGAAGAGCCACGTCGAGGTTGTCACCTTCCAGCCGACTGTCAGCTATGCCTTCAACGACAAGGTCTCGATCGGCTTCGGCCCTACCATCAACCGCATCAAGGGTGAGCTGGGCTCAAGCCTGATCAACCCGTTCACGCCTGGCCGTAACGATGGCGAAGTGAAGATCAAGGGCGACGATACCGCCGTTGGCTACAACATCGGCATCCTGGTACAAGCCACCGACCGCACCCGCGTCGGCCTTACCTACCACTCGATGGTCGACTACAAACTCGAAGGCAAGACCCGCGTCAGCACGCCGCTGATCGGGCCATTCAACGGCAACAAGTTCGACGCCAGCCTGAAGATCAAGACGCCCGAGTCTGTCGACCTTTCGGTTACCCATGAGCTGGACGACCAGTGGACCCTGTACGCAGGTAGCACCTGGACCCGCTGGAGCCGCCTGAAAGACATCACCGTGCAGAACGATGTGCCGGCCCCACTGGCAGGTTCGGCGTTCCAGACCATCACCGAAGAACAGAACTGGCATGACACCTGGGCCCACGCCATTGGTGCGTCGTACAAGGTCAACAAGGAGTGGGTACTGCGTACCGGCTTCACCGTCGACCAGTCGCCGACCAACAACCACGACCGCTCGCCACGCATCCCGACCGGCGACCGCAAAGTGTTCAGCCTGGGTGCCGGCTGGAGCCCGAACGACGACATGACCATCGACGTGGCCTATTCCTACCTGTGGGAAGAAGACACCAAGGTCAATCAGGTAAGCGCAACCAAAGGCAGCTACCAGGCCAAGTACGAGAACAGCGCCCACGGTATCGGTGCTTCGCTCACCTACCGCTTCTGATTCGTACGCGCCACACAAAAAACCGCCCTCGTGGCGGTTTTTTCATGCCTGCACCTGCCAACTGTCACCCAGGCACTCGCGCAGATAATCCATGAACACACGTACCTTGGTGGTCATGGCGAAACGGTCAGCCAGGCACAGGTAGATATCCATTGGCTCGGTCTGGGCGTAGGCTTGGCCGTTGTCGCTGTATTCAAACAAGGGCACCAGCGTGCCGGAGGCCAGGTGTGGCCGCACGATGAACTCGGCCAGGCGGGTGATGCCACCGTCGTGCAGGGCCATCTGGGTCAGGGCATCGATGTCATCGCTGATCAATACGCTGCCGAATTCCGCCTCGAAGCGCAGGCCGTCGCGCATGAAGCCCCAACGCAGAAAGCGCCCGTCCACCGGATAGCGAAACACCAGGCAGCGGTGCTCGCGCAGGGCCTCAGGCGTGACGGGTACGCCGGCGCTTTGCAGGTAACCGGGTGAGGCGCAGCAGATGAACGGGATACGGGCAATGTGCCGGGCCATTAGCTGGTCTTCCAGCTGAGGGGCAATCCGCAGGCTCACGTCGACGTCTTCACGGGCATGGTTCACCCGGCGATCAGTCGTTATCAACTCTATCGAAAGCAATGGGTAGCGGGCACTGAAGGCAGGTATCAGCGGCGCCAGCACGTGGCGACCGAAGGCGGAAGTCGAGGCAATGCACAGCCGCCCCTGGGGCTCGCTGTCCGGGGTGGTGACCGCCTGTTCGGCCAGCGCCAGGTCACGCTCGATGTGCTTCACACGCTCGTAATACTGGGCGCCAGCGGGGGTCACAGCCATGCTGCGTGTGGTACGGCTGAGCAGTCGCACCTGCAAGTGGCTCTCCAGCCGAGCCAGGTTCTGGCTGACTGCTGCCGGGCTGAGCCCCAGATTGCGGGCACCAGCGGCAATGCTGCCGGCTTCGACAACCTTGATGAAACTGCGGATGGCGTTGAGCAGGTCCATGTGAGCCCTTGGATTCGTAAGAATCTCTTTATAAAGAACTCAATCCTGCGGGTCTACAGGTGCAGGAGGATGCATTGCTAACCTGCGCCTCCACTCACCTTTCAGGAGTTCGCATGAGCAACCTGTCCCAGTCGCGCAGCCGACGCAAGTTACACCCGGGCGCCACGCCTTACGTTTTCGCCTTTTACATGTCGTCGATCATGGCACTGCTGATGTGCTTCGTGATCACTGCGGCCAATGCCGGAGTTAACCCGGAGTACCTGAGCAATGTGCTGAAGGCCTATCAATTGGCAATGCCGGTGGCGTTTGTATGTGTGTTGATGGTGAGGCCGGTGGTGGTAAGGCTGGTGGCGATTACGGTGCATGCGAATTGAAGTAGCCCGAGAACCAGACGCACTCCCCGCTCTTGACGTTGATCTTGATCTTGATCTTGATCTTGATCTTGATCTTGATCTTGATCTTGATCTTGATCTTGATCTTGATCTTGATCTTGATCTTGATCTTGAT
>NZ_QKMQ01000008.1:185080-264962 GCF_003208145.1 Pseudomonas sp. RV120224-01b
TTGATCTTGATCTTGATCTTGATCTTGATCTTGATCTTGATCTTGATCTTGATCTTGATCTTGATCTTGATCTTGATCTTGATCTTGATCTTGATCTTCGCGACTTCAGGAGGCCGAACGCAGGCCTTGCGGAGGGAGGTGACGGGCATGAATGCCCGTCAAGCGCTGGGCCCCAGGATGGGGCCTGCAGCGCGGTCCTCCCGGGAGCAAGGCCGGAGTGAGGGAACCCCGGAGCGCAGCGCAGGGGCCGGATGACGGGAGCGCAGCGTTTTTTGGTACTTTTTGTCGCGTTTGACAAAAAGTGACTCGCCGTAAGGGCGAAAAGGTGAATCCGCGTCGCCAAAGCAAATGGACCTTGCGCAATACAAGAACCAGCACGTTTTCGCTTTTCGCTATCAGCCCTCAACATCAAGCACAGTCAGAAAACCGCATCACTGCTGCGAAGCGATGGCCTTTTCGATAGCAGCCCTGAACGCCGGGTCATCCGGCTTGGTCAGGCTAGAGAAATTGCCAATCACCTTACCCTTACGATCCACCACGTATTTGTAGAAATTCCACTTCGGCGCACTGCTCTGGCTGGCCAACTCAGCGAACAGTGGTATCGCATCCTTGCCCCGTACCGGCTGCGTCTTGGTCATGGTGAAGGTGACACCGTAGTTGGCATAGCAAACCTTGGC
The DNA here is from genome assembly GCF_003208145.1 of Pseudomonas sp. RV120224-01b. Classification (NCBI taxonomy): domain Bacteria; kingdom Pseudomonadati; phylum Pseudomonadota; class Gammaproteobacteria; order Pseudomonadales; family Pseudomonadaceae; genus Pseudomonas; species Pseudomonas sp. RV120224-01b. Next base: position 185,758 of record NZ_QKMQ01000008.1, read on the forward strand.
GGTCTTCTCGCTGTCGGCGTCTTCCTGCTTGAAGTCATTGGACGGCACGCCCAGCATTTCCAGCCCTTGCTCGTGATACTCCTTGTACGTCGCCTCAAGCCCCTCGAACTGCGGCGCAAAACCGCAATAGCTGGCGGTGTTGACCACCACCAGCGGCTTGCCCGCAAAGCGCTGGCACAGGTCGACCTGACCCTTCCCACGCAATTCCGGCAGGCTACCCTGCAACACGGCCGGGCAATCGGCAGCCCAGCTCGATGTGCTGGCAAGCAGGGCCAGCACCGGCACCATCAACCAATGTGCACGCATGATTCGTTACTCCCGCAAGACAATCCTTGAGCTTGCAGGGTAGCGCCTAACAAACACCCATGCCCAGTTGCATCAACGCCATCCCTCCCTGATGCCAGCCCCACCACACCAGCGCCAACAGCGCCAAAGCAGCAAGGGCCAGCAGCCCACGGGCCAGGTAGCGGTTCATGCGGCCTGGGCCTGCAAGCGGGCAACCGGACGCTCGCGCACCGGCCAGTTAAGGGCGGCAGCCAGCAGGCTGAGCAGGATGGAAATCTGCCAGACCAGGTCGTAGCTGCCAGTGCGGTCATACACCACCCCACCCAACCAGCCCCCCAGGAAGGCGCCCAGCTGGTGGAACAGGAAGACGATACCGCCGAGCATGGACAGGTTGCGCACCCCGAACACCGTCGCCACGGTGCCATTGGTCAACGGCACTGTGGACAGCCACAGCAGCCCCATGGCGATGCCGAACAGGTAAGCACTGAACTCGCTCACCGGCGCCCACAGGAACAGCAGGATCACCACCGCACGTAGCAAGTAAAGCCCGGTCAGCAGGCGCGGCTTGGACATGCGGCCACCCAGCCAGCCGGCGGTGAAAGTACCCACGATATTGAACAGGCCGACCAACGCCAGCACCGTGGTACCGGTGGTCGCAGCCAGGTGCTGGTCCACCAGATAGGCCGGCAGGTGTACACCAATGAACACCACCTGGAAGCCGCAGACGAAAAAGCCCAGCGCCAGCAACCAGAAGCCGGAATGCGAGCACGCCTCGCGCAGTGCCTGGCCCAGTGTCTGCTCCGCGCCATGGCTGGGCAGCGGACGGTCGCGCAGCAGGCCGACGAAGGGCACGATAAACGCCACCATCAGGCCCAACACCAGCAACGCCGCCGACCAACCCAACCACTGGATCAGGCCCAAGGTGCCGGGCAGCATGGCGAACTGGCCAAACGAACCGGCAGCGCTGGCGATCCCCATCGCCATACTGCGCTTCTCGGCAGGCACAGCACGCCCGACCACGCCAAGGATGACCGAGAACGACGTGCCGGACAGGCCGATGCCGATCAGCAAGCCGGCACTGAGCGACAACGACCAGGCCGAATCGGCCATGCCCATCAGGATCAAACCGACGGCATAGAGAATGCCGCCGATGATCACCACCCGCGCGGCACCCAGGCGGTCGGCCAAGGCTCCGGCGAAGGGTTGGGCCAGCCCCCAGATCAGGTTCTGCAAGGCGATGGCAAAGGCGAACACCTCACGCCCCCAGCCAAAATCGGCGCTCATCGGCGCCAGGAACAGGCCAAAGCCATGGCGCACACCCAAGGAAAGCGCCAGGATCAACGCCGCCCCCACCAATACCCAACCGCTGGTTCGCCACACCGAAGTCATTGTCGTTATCTCCAGCACATCGCAAGGTTGTTGCGGGTATATACCCGCTTATAGTCGTATCAATTCAGGCCAGTTGGCCCAGCAAACGCACCAGCTCATCCCGCTGCCCTGCCCCCAGTCGCTCCACCAGCTCCGTTTGAGCCTGCTCCCAGGCGGGATGGGCGTCACACAATAGCTGCTTACCCGCTTCGGTCAGCAGCACCACGCGATTGCGCTGGTCATCGCCATCCACCAGGGCCAACAGCCCCTCGGCCTCAAGCACCCGCAGGTTGCGGCCCAAGGTGCTGCGCTCCAGGCCCATCGCTTCGGCCAGGGTCGTGATGCTGGGGCGGTCAAGCCGCTGCAGATGGCGTAACAGGGAAAACTGGGCGACATTGACCCCGAAGCCGGCAAGCGCTTCGTCATAATGCCGGCTCACCCCACGGGCAGCGCGACGTAGATGGGTACAGATGCATTCACTGGTCAGCATGGATACGTGTATATACCCGCGTCATAGGTGTTGCAAGAAATTTCGCCTTCGAGGTGACAGCGACCGATCGCTCAGAGCCCCACGGCCAAACCCAGCACCACAGCAAGCTCAAGCAACTCCACCATCGCGCCAGCGGTATCCCCGGTGGTCCCGCCAAGGCGCCGGCACATCAGTTGCCGCAGCCCTGCAAACACAGCGAGTGCCAGCAACAGTATCCAGCACACGCTCCAGCCACCTGCGACCAGGCACATGACCGCACTGCCCAGCAAAGCCCAAGAGGCCTCACGGCGCGGCAGATGATCGGCCAGGGCTTGGCCCAGGCCACCCGAGCGCACGTAGGGGGTACCCAGGAACAGGCCCAACATTGCCGCCCGACCAATCAAGGGCGCCAGCAGCAATTGCGCTCCGATGCCCTGCTCTACCAGCACCCACAAGGCGCAGAATTTCAGCAACAGCACCAACACCAGGGTGACCACGGCAATCGGCCCGCTGCGCGGGTCTTTCATGATCTGCAAGGTGCGTTCACGGTCGCCGAAGCCACCCAGCCAGGCGTCAGCACTGTCAGCCAGGCCATCCAGGTGCAAGGCACCACTGAGCAACACCCACAACGTCAGTAGCAAAGCGGCATGCAGCGGAGCTGGCGTACCTTGCAGCAGATGGCTGGCCAACCACAGCAGTAAGCCGAACAGCAGCCCGACCAGCGGGTAGAACAGCAGCGAACGCCCCATTTCCCGTGGCGCCGGCATGCCTGGCAGGCTCACGGGCAGGCTGCTGAGAAACTGCAAGGCAATCCAGAATGGCAACATCTCAGCACGCCTCGACCCACTGGCCATCGACACCCGGTACCAGCCGCACCAGCGCACCATGCCCCACCTCAACCTGCAGCAGCTGCGCCCTCGGCAAGCCACGGGCTCGGGCCAGCAATAGCCGCATCACACCACCATGGGTGACCAGCAGCACACGCTTGCCAGCATGCTGACGGCTCAGCCGCTCGACAGCAGCCAGCACACGCTCGGCAAACGCCTCGACTGGCTCGCCATTGGGCGGCGTAAAGGCGTAAGGGTTCTCCCAGAACCGACCCAGAGCATCCGCCTGGTCTTCCATGATCTGCGCAGCGCTTCGGCCCTCCCAGTCGCCAAAATGCAGCTCCTGAAGGCCGGGTTCTCGTTGCACCGGCAGATTCAACTGCGCCCCCAGTTCATCGGCAAAGCGGGCGCAGCGCTGCAGCGGCGAGCTGACCAGCACCTCCCAGGGCCCCGCCTCGGCCACGGCACCACGCATCTGCGCCCAGCCCTTGTCAGTCAACGCATCGTCAAGGCTGCCGCGCAGGCCGCCCTGTTCGGTTTCGCCATGGCGCAACAAGTCGAGGATCATGCCGGGCGGTCCGCCACCGCAGCTTCAGCAAACGTCGCCATCTGCCCGTGCAGCGCGCAGGCGAGGCGCAGCAGTGGCACGGCCAGCGCAGCACCACTGCCCTCGCCCAAACGAAGGCCCAGCGCCAGCAGCGGTTCGGCCTGCAATGCCTCGAGCAACGCCTTGTGCCCGGGTTCCGCCCCTTGGTGAGCGAACAGCAACCACGCGCGGCACTGCGGATTAAGGCGCACCGCCGCCAACGCGGCAACACTACAGATGAAGCCATCCACCAGTACGGCGATACCCGCCTGCGCACAACCGATGTAGGCGCCCGCCAACGCAGCGATCTCAAAGCCACCGACGCTACCCAAGGCTTGCAGCGGGTCCGCAGCCTGCAACTTGTGCAAGCGCAGGGCGTGCTCAATGACTTCGGCCTTGTGCCGCACACCCGCGCTGTCCAGGCCCGTGCCAGGGCCGCTCAGCTCAGCAGGCGGGCAGCCCATCAGCACGCTGGCCAAGGCGGAGGCGGCCGTGGTGTTGCCTATTCCCATCTCGCCACCAATGAACAGCTGCGCACCCCGTTCGGCAGCACGCAGCGCGCTGTCGCGGCCCGCCTGCAAAGCCGCTTGCAGTTGGCCTTCGGTCATTGCCGGCTGGCGAGCGAAGTTGGCCGTACCGGCCCCAAGGCGCAAGTGGTGCACGCCCGGCAACGCCAGATCAGGGTCGATGGTGCCCAGGTCGACCACTTCGAGGCTGGCCTGCAGCTCGCGCGCCAGCACGCTGATCGCTGCACCACCCCCTACGAAGTTGCGCAGCATCTGCCCGGTCACCGCTTGAGGGTAAGCTGAGATACCCTCCTCGACCACACCGTGGTCACCGGCAAAAACGGTGATGGCGGCCTTATCCAGCACCGGCCTTTCACGCCCTTGCAGGCCGGCCAGCTGAATGGCCAGACCCTCAAGCTGGCCAAGCGAACCGGCAGGCTTGGTCAGCTGCTGCTGACGGGCGCGGGCCTGGTCCATGGCGGCGTTGTCGAGAGGTTGGCAGGCATCACGCCACCAGGCTTGTGTCATAGTGCAGGTCCTTTAAGCATTAAGGGCAGGCCGGCCACGGTCAGCACCACACGCTGACAACGTTCGGCCACGGCCTGGTGAAGCCAGCCGGCCAGGTCGACATAACGCCGGGTCAGCTCGCCCATGGGCACGACGCCCAGGCCGGTTTCGTTACTGACCAGGATCAGGGTGCCAGGCAACTGCTCAAGGCAGGCCAACAAGGCATCTCGTTCCTCGGCCAGGCGCTGGTCATCTTCAAGCATCAGCAGGTTGGTCAACCACAACGTCAGGCAATCCACCAGCAGGCAGCGCCCTTCGGCTGCTTCAGCACGCAGTACTGCGGCCAGGGCCAAGGGTTCTTCGATCAGCCCCCAGTCGTCCGGGCGGCGCTGACGGTGCAGCAACACACGTTCGTTCATTTCACCGTCCAGCGGCTGGCTGGTGGCAATGTAGGTCACCGGCAGGCCACTGGCACTGGCCAGCTGTTCGGCGAGGCGGCTCTTGCCGGAGCGGGCGCCACCGAGGATCAGGCTGCGCATGTCAGGCCACCCCACAGAGCTGGCGCAAGCGCGCGGTGTCCAGGTGTTTTTCCACCAGGTCGGCCAGGCGCTCGATGTCGCGCTCGCGCAGGGCTTCGTAATCGATGGCCTGGGCATCCTCCAGGCCGGCCCAGCGCAGCAGCGCGGCGCACGAGTGGCTGCCCTCGAACAGGCCATGCAGGTAGGTGGCAAGGATCTGCCCATCATCGCTCACCGCGCCATCACAACGACCATCGGCCAGTTGCACGGCTGGCTGTTCCAGCGCAGGGCCGGTGGTGACGCCTGCATGAATCTCATAACCGGCAACCGGCGCCGCTTCAAGGTTCAGCACCCCGGCAACGTTGCGCAACTGCTTCTCGGCCTCAAGCACCGTGGCGTAATCCAGCAGGCCAAGCCCCGGGCTCGACCCGGCAGGGCCCTCGAGGCCTAGCGGGTCATGTACTTCACGGCCCAGCATCTGCAGGCCGCCACAAATGCCGATCAGCTTGCCGCCGTAGCGCAGGTGCCGCTCGATCGCTTTGTCCCAACCGCGCTCGCGCAGTTGCGCCAGGTCGCCACGCACGCTCTTGGAGCCCGGCAGGATGATCAGGTCGGCAGGCGGAATCGGCTGGCCCGGGCCGATGAACTGGAGGTCCACCTGCGGGTGCAGGCGCAGCGGGTCGAAGTCGGTGTGGTTACTGATGCGCGGCAATACCGGCACGATCACCTTGAGCACACGCTCGCTTTTGGCGCCCTGGCGCACATCGATGCCGTCTTCGGCTTCCAGGTGCAAATCGGTGACGTAAGGCAACACGCCCAGCACCGGCTTGCCGGTGCGTTGCTCCAGCCAGTCCAGCCCCGGCTGCAACAGGGCGATGTCGCCACGGAAGCGGTTGATGACAAAGCCCTTGACCCGCGCCTGCTCACTGGGCGAAAGCAATTCCAGCGTGCCGACAAGGTGCGCGAACACGCCGCCACGGTTGATGTCGGCAACCAGGATCACCGGGCAATCGACGGCCTCGGCAAAGCCCATGTTGGCAATGTCGCCGGCCCGCAGGTTGATCTCTGCCGGTGACCCGGCGCCCTCGACCATGACCACCGGCCAGGCGGCACTCAGCCGCTGGTGCGAAGCCAGCACCGCCTGCATGGCGATGGCCTTGTAGTCGTGGTAGGCCACCGCATTCATGCTGGTGACCGCACGGCCATGAATGATCACCTGGGCACCGGTGTCGCTGTTGGGCTTGAGCAGTACCGGGTTCATGTCGGTATGCGGCGCCAGCCGGCACGCCTGAGCCTGCACCGCCTGGGCCCGGCCGATTTCACCGCCGTCGGCGGTTACCGCGCTGTTCAACGCCATGTTCTGCGGTTTGAACGGCACCACAGCGACGCCCTGGCGCAACAACCAGCGGCACAGTGCGGTCACCAGCGTGCTCTTGCCGGCATCGGAGGTGGTGCCTTGCACCATGAGGGTGGTCATGCCGATTCCTTTTGATAGTCGGCCAGCGCCTGGGCCAGGCGCTGTTCGTCGGCCGCACACTCGGGCAGCCCCAGGCGCACGGCCGGAGGGTGGTCGAACAGGCGCACCAGGATGCCGCGATGGGCGAGAAAGTCATGCAACGGCGCGGCACGCTCGCTGCGCACGTACTGGAACAGGTCACAACCGCCGCTTGGCGCCAGGCCAGTGCTAGCCAACAGGGTGGCAAGGCGCTGACTGGCAGCAGCGCAACGTTCAGTCTGCACGCGCTGCGCAGCTTCGTCGGCCAGGCTTGCCTGGGCCAGCACCCGGGTCGGGCCGTTGACGGTCCAAGGGCCAAGCAACTCGGCCAGGCGCAACAGCAGGCTGCGCTCAGCGGCGACGAAGCCCAGCCGCACCCCGGCCAAACCGAAGAATTTGCCGAATGAACGCAGCACGATCAGGCCCTCGCGACCCGCGCAGTCCACCACGCTGTCTGCCGGGGTGTTGTCCATGAACGCTTCATCGACCAGCAACCAGCCACCGCGCGCAGCCAGGCGCGCATGCCAAGCCAACAGCGTCTCACGCGGCACCCGCCGACCGGTCGGGTTGTTGGGGTTGACCAGCACCAGCACGTCAAGGCTATCGAGCGCTGCGTCAACCTGTGCCTCGTCCAGCTCAACCAACTGATGCCCCGACCGCTGCCAGGCGTACGGGTGCTCGGCATAACATGGCGTCAGCACCCCTGTCCGGCCTGCGGCGCGCAGCAGCGGCAAAGCCTGGATCGCGGCCTGAGAGCCCGCTACCGGCAGCAGCTGGCTGGTACCGTAGTACGCACGTGCAGCGTCTTCCAGGCCGTCCTCGACCTCCGGTAGACGCGCCCACGCATCTGTAGGAATTGGCGGGATCGGGAATGGCCAGGGCGCGATGCCGCTGGACAGGTCGAGCCACTGCTCGCGAGGAATGCCGTACTGCTGCACTGCGCGCAGCAGGCGGCCACCGTGTTCAAGCATTGATGTAAGCCCCCAGGCAGATCAACAACAGCCACAACCACACACCCCGCTGCACCAGGGCCCAACCGCGCTCGATGGCGTCGGCATCGGCCACTGGCCCCTCGCCCAGGCGCGGCCGCTCATGAAGCTCGCCGTGGTACACCGCCGGGCCACCGAGCTCCACGCCCAGCGCACCGGCACCTGCTGCCATCACCGGGCCGGCGTTCGGGCTGTCCCACAGGGGACCCTGCTTGCGCCAGCAGGCCAGGGCCAGGCGGGTCTTGCCCAGCAGCGCATACGTCAGCGCCACCAGCCTTGCGGGAAGGTAGTTGAGCACGTCGTCGATACGCGCCGCGCACCAGCCGAAACGTTCGAAGCGCTCGTTACGGTAGCCCCACATGGCATCCAGCGTGTTGCTCAGGCGATACAGCACCACACCCGGTGCGCCAGCCACCACAAACCAGAACAGCGCGGCGAACACCGCATCGCTGCCGTTCTCCAGCACCGACTCGGTGGCCGCCCGGGCCACTGCCGGCTCGTCCAGTTCGCGGGTTTCGCGGCTGACCAGGTAACCGACGCGCCGTCGCGCCTCTTCCAGGTTGCCTTGGCGCAACGCGTTGGCCACCGGCAGCACATGCTCGCCCAGGCTGCGCAGCCCCACGGCGCAGTAGAGCGCCAGCACATCCACCAGCCAGCCGATGTAAGGCAGCCACGACAGGACCAGCGCCACCAGGGTCAGCGGCACCACCGCCAGAAACCACGCGCTCACCCCATGGCTGCGCCAGCCGCGCCCGCCGGCATTCAGGCGGCGCTCAAGGCTACTGGCCATATTGCCAAAAGCCACCAACGGGTGGCGCCGCTGCGGCTCGCCCAGCAAAGCGTCCAGGGCTACCCCGGCCACGGTCAGCAAGGCCACGCTCATTGACGCTCTCCCCATTGGTTCTCGTAAAGCATTTCGCTCAAGGGCCGCTCTTCGGCCCAGTTTTCCTGCACCAGCATCGGCACCGGGTAGAACTCGGTAACCGGCCCCAGGCACAGCACCGCCACCGGTTTGGCGCCCGCAGGCATGCCCAGCAAAGCGGCCAAAGCCTGCGGTTCGAACAACGACACCCAGCCCATGCCCAGCCCTTCACCACGCGCAGCCAGCCACAGGTTCTGGATGGCACAGGCCAGCGAGGCCAGGTCCATTTCCGGCAGCGTGCGGCGGCCGAAGATGTGCGGTTCCCGGTTATCCATCAAGGCCGCCACCAGCAGCTCGGCGCAGTCGTTGATGCCTTCAACCTTCAGCTTCATGAAGGCATCGGAGCGCTCGCCCAATGCCTCGGCGGTGCGCACCCGCTCCGCCTCCACCAAGGCCTGGATGCGCCCACGCAGGTCGCGCCGGGTAATGCGGATAAAACGCCACGGCTGCATCAGCCCGACACTGGGCGCCTGATGCGCGGCGGCCAGCAAACGGGCAAGCAGCTCTGGCGCCACCTGGCCACCGGCAAAATGGCGCATGTCGCGACGCTCGCCAATGGCCCGGTAGATCGCGGCGCGCTCGACGTCGCTGAAGGCATGTTCGCTCATGGCCGCAACAGCGCCGCCGCCGCATCCGGGTTGGAGGGGAAGTAGAAATGCACGTATGAGGCCGTCAACCGGCCCAAGCGATACACCGCTTCGTTGCCACGCCCGCCATTAGGGCTAAGGCCACGGGCGATCGGTTCCAGCTCGGTGCTGGTCAGCGAGTGATGGTAGGTATGGCCACGCAAGGTGCCCTCCGGCAGCTCTACCGCCTGCAGCGCCAAGGCCGCCAGACGCTTCTGCATGGTCGCCTCGCCCCGCAGCAGGCCCAGCAGCTCGGCACGCTCGCCGGCCACGTCGGTCAAGGCATCGAGCAGGTACAGCATGCCGCCGCACTCGGCCAGCAAGGGTTTGCGCTGAGCATGATGGGCGCGGATTGCCTCGCACATCGACGCATTGGCGGCCAGGGCATGGTGATGCAGCTCGGGGTAGCCGCCCGGCAGGTACAGGCTATCCACCGCCGGCAGTTCGCGGTCGTGCAGCGGCGAGAAGAATTCCAGCTGCGCCCCGAGGTTACGCAGCAGGTCGAGGTTGGCCCCGTAGGTAAAGGCAAACGCTTCGTCGCGTGCCACGCCAATACGCACCCCTGCCAGCGAAGCAGCACACGCTTGTGTTTCGGGCTCGGCAAAGCTCACCGGCGGTGGCAAGGCTGCGTCGCAGCTGGCGCCAAGCGCCTCGGCGGCTGCATCCAGGCGGGCATCCAGGTCGTTCAGCTCGCTGGCCTGAACCAGCCCGAGATGGCGGCTGGGCAACTCGATACCGCGCTCGCGGGACAAGCCGCCGTACCAGCGCAGGCCTTCAGTCAGGCTGCCTTCCAGCAGTTGCGCGTGGCGCAGGCTGCCCACCCGGTTGGCCAGCACGCCGGCGAACGGCAGGGCGGCCTGGTAGCGCGCCAGGCCCAGGGCCAATGCGCCGAACGTCTGGGCCATGGCCGTGCCGTCGATCACCGCCAGCACCGGCACGCCGAAGTGGCGCGCCAGGTCGGCGCTGGACGGGGTGCCATCAAACAGCCCCATCACCCCTTCGATCAGGATCAGGTCGGCCTCGCCCGCGGCGTCCCACAGCAGGCGACGGCTTTCTTCGGCGCCGATCATCCACAGGTCCAGCTGGTACACCGGCGCGCCACTCGCGCGCTCCAGGATCATCGGGTCAAGAAAATCCGGGCCACACTTGAACACGCGCACCTTGCGCCCGAGGTTACGGTGCAAGCGGGCCAGCGCGGCTGTGACGGTAGTCTTGCCCTGGCCAGAGGCCGGTGCCGCGATCAACACGGCGGGGCAATGGCGCGATTGACTCACAGTTCGACGCCCTTCTGTGCGCGAATGCCGGCCTGGAAGGCGTGCTTGAGCATACCCATCTCGGTCACGGTATCGGCCAGTTCGATCATTTCAGGCTTGGCCGCACGGCCCGTGACGATCACATGCTGCATCGGCGGGCGGGCCTGGATGTCTGAAAGAACCTGGTCCAGGTCGAGGTAGCCGTGCTTGAGGGCGATGTTCAGCTCATCCAGCACCACAAACTGCACATCAGGGTCTTGCAGCAGCTGGCGCGACACCGCCCAGGCGGCTTCGGCGGCGGCGATGTCACGCTGGCGGTCCTGGGTTTCCCAGGTGAAGCCCTCGCCCATCACGTGGTAGCGCACCTGCTCAGGAAAGCGGCGGAAGAACAGCTCTTCCCCGGTGCTGTTGCGGCCCTTGATGAACTGCACAACACCGCACTGCATGCCATGGCCCAGCGCGCGCGCGAGCATGCCGAAGGCCGAGCTGCTCTTGCCCTTGCCATTGCCGGTCAGCACCAGCAACAGGCCGCATTCGTTGGGGGAATTGGCGATACGTTCGTCGATGACCGCCTTCTTGCGCTGCATGCGCGCCAGGTGGCGTTCGTCACGTTCGGTGGATTCGCTCATCAGGGTTCTCCGCTGGCTGGCACCGTGGCTACGCACGGTGACAGGTAATAGGCAGGCAAACGGAGTACGCGCAGGGGCCATGGCAGGGCGCCACGGTGCACCGCGCATCACCCTCCGTGATGCCGTTGGCAGTAACAGGCCGGTCTCCGGGCTTGTGAGCGGGCCTCGGCCCAGCCTGCGCGCCTTCCCGGATGCTGGCATCCAGTGGCCCTGCGCGGCCTTCTACTCACCTACCGTTGCGGGGGCAGCGCCGGAATCGCGCCATGCTGGCGCCCACCGGCTTCCCAGTTTCACCCTGCCCAGTCGGGGCTGGCAGGGCACCTGAAACACGCGCGAAGGTTAGAGGGTTGGGCCGGGAGCGTCAATCAAGGTGATCATTCGCCAAAGCGGATCATGGGCGAGGGAAGAAACGTTCGACCACGTTCGCCGCCCGGAACTGCTTGCGATAGAGCTCCAGATCGAAGGCCAGCCCGGTACGCAGATCGTAAACAGGTCGCCCGGTTGCAGGTTTGGGGACCTGCCTGAGTGCCACCTTGATAAAGCGGTAGCTTTCGCCATAGACCTGTTCCAGCCCTTCCACACGGAAGTAATGGCCTGGCAGCATCAACGTTTCGGCCTCCTTCCAATACAGGGAAAACGCGCTGATCGGCGTGGCATCGCTGTACTGCCCCGCAGCCAGCTCGAACACCACCGAACTGTCATCGAACAACCCGGGCAATGCATCAGGCATTCCAGCGTAGGGCAAGCAGGCGAACTCCAGGACCTTGTAGGGGTTCTCGGTAAACGAAGTCAGGTCGGTATTGACCAGCACATCGCCGACACACAGGTGGCCGTATCGATAATACTCGCCGCCCGTTCCCCGGGATCGGTGGCCACCACGGTAGAGTGTGGCCTGATTGCTTTTGGGCAAGCGACCGAGGCTATCAGCCAGATCGTTGATGTACCTGTCCTCGTCGTCGTATTTGTACTTTCCTTTACGGAACACATCATTCACACCCGATTCGTTGCTGGTGTACCACTCGATCAACGAATTGAAGTACTCGCGCCGATAACGGTAGGAGTAGTAGAACCTGCCATTGACATCCACACAGTCCAGGCCTCGGGCGTCCCGGCTCGGTGCTTGCCCCTCCTCAAGCTCGGCAACAGGCCAACCGTCCAGCAAACGCTTCTGGCGCTCCAATGCCCGCTCTGACAGTACCGTGCTCTGCGCATCATCAATGGAGGTGTATACATCCCAGAACGGCGAACGCACGCTCGACATGCGCAGTGCCGGCAGGGGCGTCCCCCCCACCAACCGAGGCGGCACCAACAACTCCCATTCGCCAGCGCTGTTCAAACGCACCGGGCTCAGCGGGACAAAGGCGTAAGGGTTGTCTGCCGGCACCACCAGCCATACCGCCAGCTCATGACTGTAGCGCACCCGGTATTCATGGCCCCTCAAGACAATCCAGCAACTGCCGTCGTCGTTCACGCGAATACCGCGCAGGCGCCCGCTGGTACCCAATTCCCCAAGCTGTACGGTGTTTATTTCCTGGCCTTCCACCGCAAGCTCTGCGTCGGCTGACAGTTGCCAGTGCTGCAGGTCAACACCCGTTTCGTGGGGGGCGGCCTGAGTAGCCGGAGAGGCAATGGTGGTCTGCATACCGATATCGACCAGGTTGAGGCTTGCAAACATGCTCTGCAAAATGGCCGATCGCAGCGCATTTTTGCGGGCTAGCTCATCCTGGGCATGTAAAGCCTCGTTCACATCCAGCGCCACTTTGCCAACGCTTGCACCCAGCAACATCAGAGACATCGGCCAACCCAAAGGCACAAAGCCGCTGAACACACCAAGAAACGCCGACAGATAGCCACTGAGCATCGCCTGGCGCAGGCTGGCGTTATCCCGCATAAGCTCGGCGGTACGCTGCATTTCGGCCTTGGCCTGGTTGGCCAGGTAGGTGAACAGATCTCCCCGCAGCGGACGCTCGAACAACTTCAAGGCCATCAACGCCGCGTCGTCAGAACGACTATCCGCGATGCCTTTCAAATGCACCCTGATCAGGCTCCGCCCATTGGTATCGTGCGGGTTGCTGTGTGTACTGGTGACGAATGCCTCAAGCGTCTGCTCGGACCGCAGATTCACCGCCAACCAACGCGCCATTGCCAGTTCGGACTCGAAGCTTGTCAGTGCTTCATTGAACCAGGGCATGTAAGCAAGCACGCTACCGTCTGCTGCCCGCAAACCGAACAGGCTGCCTTTGTCGCCTTCACCAAAGCCATAGCGGCTGACTGTCAGCGGGCTACCCGTGCTGTCCCTGCGCAGATTATCAATCGTGGGCAGCTCATCGTCTGCCAACTGGTCGGCCACCATGGCACGTAGCCGCCCCCTGTCAGACGCCGAAATCCTGCCGGCATGCCGCGCACTGGCTGTCTCGCCAAGCAAATTGATTTTGGCCAGCACACGAACATCCGCCTCGTTGGTCGCCCAGAAGCGCTCGACGGCCTCACGGTACAACCCGGCAAAGTCCAGCGCCCAAAAGTCGCTCTGGACGGCACTGCCCAACATCGGGATTTCATTGCGTTCATCGTAGGTGGCGGCAAACGGCCCTTGCCAATAAAAACCACCACGCTGGTCCAGCTCGTCTACAGCATCCTGGAAATAGGCGTCGAATCGCTCGACTACCAGCTCTGTGAACACCAATGACTTCTGTGGCGGGCCACTGTGTTGCCATCCAGTGAAACTGCGGCTGCTGGTACTTGAGTTGGTGAACTGATGCCACCAGACAAACCGCGGATCCATGGCCTTGCCGGTGTGCTTCTGCACGATCTGAGCAGCATGCTTGCTCGCCAGCGCATATGGATCGGGGTAATCGCGCAGTATCTTGTCGACCAACGCCACCAGCGGACGCGCTGCATCCGCCAGCTCAAGGTCCTGGCGCATTTTTGCTTCGTTATTGCTCATGGTCCTCTCCAGGCTGCATAAAGAGAGGCAACATGCTCATCCGGCCGTGGCAGTGACCTGAGGTAGATAAGTATTGGCGTACAAGGAAGCGGCCGGCCACTAACCGAGCAGTTAGCAGCCTTGCCCTGAGGGATGCTCTAAGGGTTCTGCGCCAGGTGCCCTTGGGGAATCACCCGCTTTGCCTGCAGATAAGCCTTGGCCCAGTAGCTGTTGGAAAGGTAGTCCAGGCGCACGGTGCCGCCGGTGGAAGGTGCATGCACGAAGCGCCCCTCCCCTACATAGATGCCTGCGTGGCTGACCTGCGAACCACCGCTGGTCGCGAAAAACACCAGGTCGCCGGACTGCAGCGACTGGGCATCTACCGTGGGTGCGCGCATGACGATCATCTCCCGTGTCGAACGCGGCAGGCTGATGCCGGCAGCATCACGGTAGACGTACTTGATCAGGCCACTGCAGTCAAAGCCGGAGTCCGGCGTATTGCCACCCCAACGGTAAGGCGTACCCACCAGGCCAATGGCACGGATCAATACGTCATCGGCAATCGGCGAAGGGCTTGGCTGGCTGTAGGAAACCTGCGACTGAACCACAGGGGCCGGCGCTGGAGCGCGGCTGGAGCAGGCAGCCAGCAAGGCTGCCAGGGAGAGAAATGCGAAGCGCGCCATCTTTACCATGGCCAGAACATCCTGTCTGAGATTGCTGCGCCGCAGCCAAAAAGAGTTGAGAATTTAGATTAGACGCTTTCTGTAAATACGCACGGCGGCGAGCTTTTTTCAAAGCATCGCCGCCGTGGCAGGGTACAGCATTTTGCCATCAGTTGCGCGCGATGTTGGTCGGCGCCATGGCCAAGGCACGCTTGGCTTCGATGAAGGTCTTGCTCCAGTAGCGGTCACCGAGGCTGTCGATGCGCACGCCACCGCTGCGGCGGCTGCTGGAGTGGATGAACTGGTTGTCACCCAGGTAGATGCCGGCATGGCTGACGCGGCCGCGACCGTTGGTGCTGAAGAACAGCAGGTCACCGGGCTTGAGCTTGTTGCGGGCCACTTTCGGGGCATCGACGTTGATCATTTCGCGCGTCGAGCGTGGCAGGGTCATGCCCGCCTCTTCGCGGAACAGATAGCCGATGAAACCGCTGCAGTCGAAACCGGACTTTTCCGAGGTACCACCGAAGCGGTAGCGAGTGCCGATCAACGACATGCCGCGCTCGAGAATACTGTCCGCCAGCACTGGCAGCTGGTAGGGCTTGCTGTTGCTGGAGAAGGCCTCCAGGTCATCTTCAGTGGCCAGCTCTTCCGGTTCGCCGAATACCGACGAGGACGAAGCTTTAGCCTTGATCACCGATTGTGCGGCGACCGGGGTGTGATCCTGAGGCTGAAACTCTGAATGAGAAGCCGGGCCTTGGGCCGCGCAGCCAAAAAGCAGGGTCACGAGTGCGAGTGGCACGAGGGGTGCGAAGCGCTTTAGCATGGGCACGACCGTGTCTGTAATCCTTTAGAAGGGTGAAACTATGCCCTCTATCATGGCCATTTGCAAATTTTATCGAAAAAGATGTGACTTTTTTGTTTTGCCGCTCTGGCCCAGCGTTTGCAGGGGGTTACCAGCCGAGGGTTTCCTTGAGGAACGGAATGGTGAGCTTGCGTTGTGCCTGCAGCGAGGCCTGGTCGAGGCGCTCCAGCAGGTCGAACAACGCGCTCATGCTGCGCGCACCGCGGGTGAGGATGAAGTGGCCGACTTCGTCGGTGAGGTGCAAGCCGCGGCGCGAAGCACGCAGTTGCAGGGCTCGCAGCTTGTCTTCGTCAGACAAACCACGCATCTGGAACACCAGGGCCAGGGTCAGCCGCGACTTCAGGTCCGGCAACTTGATCGGCAATTCGCGCGGGGATGCCGAAGCAGCCAGCAGCAAGCGCCGGCCACTGTCACGCAGGCGGTTGAACAAGTGGAACATGGCCTCTTCCCAGTCCGCCTTGCCGGCAATCACGTGCAAGTCGTCGATGCACACCAGTTCGTACTGGGCCAGGTAGTCAAGCAGCTCTACGCCGCGATCGAGCAGTTGCGCCAATGGCAGATAGACAGCAGGCTCGCCGCGTTGCTGGAAGCGGTGGGTAGCCGCCTGCAGCAGGTGGCTACGGCCAACACCCTGCTTGCCCCACAGGTAGATAAGGCTCTCGGTCCAGCCGGCGTCGGCTTCGCATAGCCGCTCGACGTAGCCCAATGCCGCAGCATTGGCGCCCGGATAGTAGTTGATGAAGGTGGCGTCATCGCGCAGGCGCACACCCAGGGGCAACTGGATCGGTGGTTTCATGCTCGCGGGCGGTCAGCAGGACCGCAGGGGGCCTTTGGTGAACAATGTTGCAAAGTCTATACCCGCAAGGCGGGCCGCACAATCACGGCAACAGATAGCACAAGCAAAATCAACAAGTTGCGCTAATTTGGGGCTGCATCGCAGCCCCAACATCACAACTGCGGGTCGATATCCCCGGCATACATGTCCGATTCCTTGTACATGTCATGCACATGCCGCAGCAGCACCATGATCACGGCCGCCACCGGCAGCGCCAGCAACACCCCGGTAAAGCCGAACAGTTCGCCACCGGCCAGGATGGCAAAGATCACCGCCACCGGGTGCAGGCCAATCCGGTCCCCTACCAGCAGCGGCGTCAACACCATGCCTTCGAGCGCCTGCCCGACCATGAATACCGCGACGATGCCCAGCATCGGATACAGGTCGCCCCCAAACTGGAACAACCCCGCCACCAAGGCCGCACCGATACCTATGATGAAGCCCATGTAGGGCACGATGGCGGCCAACCCTGCGAGCATACCGATGAGCAGGCCCAGCTCCAGCCCGACCAGCATCAGCCCGGCCGAATAAATGACGCCCAAGGCCAGCATTACCATCAGTTGCCCACGCACGAACGCCCCAAGTACTTCGTGGCATTCGCCCGCCAACCCGACCACCTGCGGCTCACGCTGGCGTGGCAGCAGGCTGCGCAGCTTGGCCATCATCAGGTCCCAGTCACGCAGCAGGTAAAAGCCCACCACCGGAATCAGTACCATGTTGGCCAGCCAGGCCATCAGCGCCAGGCTCGAAGCCGTGGCATGCGACAGCAGCATGCCGACAATGTCGGTGGTCTGGCCCATGTGGCCAGCGATGGCAGCTTTGATCTTGTCGAATTTCCAGAAGCCATCAGCCAGGCCCAAGCGGCTCTGCACCCAAGGCAACGCAACATGCTCAAGCCAGTCGAGCATCTGTGGCGCCAACTCGTACAAGCGCACCAGCTGCTTGGCAAGCATCGGCACCAGCACCAGCAGCAGGGCCAGCAACAGCAGGGTGAACAGGCCAAACACCACCACAACGCCCCAGGTGCGCGACAGTCCCAGACGCTCCAGGCGGTCAACCAACGGGTCGGCCAGGTAGGCCAGCAGGATGCCGACCAGAAACGGGGTAAGAATGTTGTGCAAGCTATAAAGCAGCACAGCGACCAGCAGGGCAGCGCCCAGCCAGATCCAGCGACGAACGTCGGTCACGGTATGCTCCCCTTACCAGCGAAAACGCAGGCCGTCGAACGGCTTGGGTGCAGGTTGGGCCGGCGCAGGTTGCTCACCGGCTGCCGGTGCTGGCGTGGCGGGCGCTACCGGCACCTGCTCTGCGGGCAGCTCCTGCAACTTGGCCAGGCCGAGTTGGGCACGCAGCTGTTCGCGGTTGCCGGTCACACCATAGGTCAGCGTGGTGCCTTCAGCCATTTGCAGGCGTGGGCCATAGGGCTCAAGCACACGGGCAAGCTCGGCATAGCGCTGCAAGCTCATCCCCTGCACTTGTACCTGCATCTGGCTGCTGGCACCCGGACGGGTGACATAACGCGGCGCCAGGCGACTGCTGACCGCCAACATGACCGCGTCAGCCAGGGCAGCCGGGTCGCCCCCCTCGGCCGTGCCTTGTTCACGCTGGTCGCCCAGCCACAGCTGCCATTTGCCCTGCCATTTGCCGTCGGCTTCCTGTGCATGCACCGCCAGCAAGGCGTCGGCGCCATAGCGCTCGGCGGCCTCACGCAAAGGTGCCGGGTCGCTGGCTTCGATCTGCTTGGCATTGGCTACCAGTTGCTCCTGCAAGTCGGCCAGCGGCAAGCGCAACGGCAGGCCACGGTGCTGGGCGGCACGGCGCAGGGGCTGGGCGCTGGCCTGGCCGTCACCGACCAGGCTGCTGCCCTCGGCACTGTCATTCAGCCACCAGCCAAGAATCGAAGGCCGATTGCTGCCCCACAGCGCCAGGCCGGCCTTGCGCAAGGCCCGTTCGGTGCTACCGGGGTCGAACTCGACCACCACCGACTCGGGCGGGCCGGCCTCGCTGCCAACCTGGTTGATGATTTGCTGCGGGTCCTTGCGCAACTCGGCAAGTGCCGGGCTTTGCGCTGCCTTGGGGTCGCCGGTCAGGCGCAGCACCAAGGTGTCGAGGGCTTTGGCAGTAGCGGCAGTACGGGCTTCGGCGCCCTGCCCGACCATTGGCTCGCGCACCTGATACAGGCCGGCGACATTTTCAGCCTGGGCTGCAACCGATATCAGGGCCAGGCCGCCGACCGCCAGAATATTGAACAAACGCATGGAGGATTCCTGTCCAGTCGAGCATGAAGCTCGCTACTTGCAGCTTATACACATGCAACCGCATCAACCACCCTCAGCCCTTTTTCAACAATTTACCGCCCTGCCCGTCGGCCTGAGGATGGCCGCTGCCCGGCAACCCTGATAAAATCGCGCGCCTTCACAGACCACTGACGTTTCAGGCAGCCGCCGCTTACCCGCCGGACTTGGCCGCCATGGTCGTTTTTAAGAATCCCTCCCTCCTAAAGGCCTGGATCAATGAGCAAGCAACCCTCCCTGAGCTACAAGGACGCCGGTGTAGACATCGACGCCGGCGAAGCACTGGTCGAACGCATCAAGGGCGTGGCAAAACGCACCGCACGCCCTGAAGTCATGGGTGGCCTGGGCGGCTTCGGCGCCCTCTGCGAGATCCCGGCCGGCTACAAGCAGCCGGTGCTGGTCTCCGGCACCGACGGCGTCGGCACCAAGCTGCGCCTGGCGCTGAACCTGAACAAGCACGACAGCATCGGCCAGGACCTGGTCGCCATGTGCGTGAACGACCTGGTGGTATGCGGCGCCGAGCCACTGTTCTTCCTCGATTACTACGCCACCGGCAAGCTGAACGTTGACGTGGCCGCCACCGTGGTCACCGGCATCGGCGCCGGTTGCGAACTGGCCGGCTGCTCGCTGGTCGGTGGTGAAACCGCCGAAATGCCTGGCATGTACGAAGGTGAAGACTACGACCTGGCCGGCTTCTGCGTCGGCGTGGTGGAAAAAGCCGAAATCATCGACGGCTCCAAGGTTGCCACTGGTGACGCGCTGATCGCCCTGCCGTCCTCGGGCCCGCACTCCAACGGCTACTCGCTGATCCGCAAAATCCTCGAAGTGTCTGCTACCGACATCGAGAACACCCAGCTGGACGGCAAGCCGCTGACCGACCTGCTGATGGCGCCGACCCGCATCTACGTCAAGCCGCTGCTGCAACTGATCAAGAACACCGGCGCCGTCAAGGCCATGGCCCACATCACCGGTGGCGGCCTGCTGGACAACATCCCGCGCGTACTGCCGAAAAACGCCCAGGCCGTGGTTGACGTGGCCAGCTGGCAGCGTCCGGCGGTGTTCGACTTCCTGCAGGAAAAAGGCAACGTCGACGAGCACGAAATGCACCGTGTACTGAACTGCGGCGTGGGCATGGTCATCTGCGTGGCCCAGGACCAGGTCGAAGCTGCCCTGAACGAACTGCGCGCCGCCGGTGAGCAGCCGTGGGTCATCGGCCACATCGCCGAAGCCGCCGAAGGCGCCGCCCAGGTCGAGCTGCAGAACCTCAAGGCACACTGATGCCGAGCAAGACCTGCAATGTAGTGGTACTGCTGTCGGGTTCCGGCAGCAACCTGCAAGCCCTGATCGACAGCTGCCAAGGCCAGGACAGCCCGGTGCGCATCCGCGCGGTGGTTTCCAACCGCGCCGATGCCTACGGCCTGCAACGTGCCGCGGCGGCCGGTATCGACAGCGTGGTGCTCGACCACACCCGGTTCGACGGCCGTGAAGCCTTCGATGCCGCGCTGGTTGCGCGCATCGACGGTTTTGCGCCAGACCTGGTGGTGCTGGCCGGCTTCATGCGCATCCTCAGTGGCGACTTCGTGCGCCACTACCAGGGCCGCCTGCTCAACATCCACCCGTCGCTGCTGCCCAAGTACAAGGGCCTGCATACCCACCGCCGGGCACTGGAGGCAGGCGACGCCGAGCACGGCTGCAGCGTACACTTCGTGACTGAGGAACTCGATGGCGGCCCACTGGTCGTACAGGCTGTGGTACCGGTGGCGTCTGACGACACCGTCGAAAGCCTGGCCCAACGGGTACACCGTCAGGAACACCTGATCTACCCGCTGGCGGTGCGCTGGTTCGCTGAAGGGCGCTTGCGCCTTGGCGAACAGGGTGCATTACTGGATGGCCAGCCCCTGGCGGCCAGCGGTCACTTGATTCGATCCTAGGAGAATTTATGCGTCGTGCCCTGCTTTTGGCTCTCGCCGTGCTCGCCCTGCCCCTCCAGGCAGCTGATCTGAAGCCTTTCTCGGCCAGCTACACCGCCGACTGGAAGCAGCTGCCCATGAGCGGCACCGCCGAGCGCAGCCTGGTCAAGAATGCCAATGGTACCTGGGACCTTAACTTCAAGGCCTCCATGATGATCGCCAGCCTGACCGAGCAAAGCACCCTGCGCATGGAAAACGACACCCTGCTGCCGCAGAAGTATCACTTCGAGCGCGGCGGCCTGGGCAAGGCCAAGAAGGTCGACCTGAACTTCGACTGGACTGGCAAGAAAGTCACCGGCAGCGACCGTGGCGATGCCGTCAGCCTGCCGCTGAACCGTGGCGTGCTGGACAAGTCGTCCTACCAGTTGGCCCTGCAGCATGACGTGGCCGCCGGCAAGAAGAGCATGACCTACCAGGTGGTTGATGGTGACGAGATCGACACCTACGACTTCCGCGTGCTCGGCACCGAAAAAGTCACCACCAAGACCGGCCAGGTCGATGCGGTGAAGGTCGAGCGCGTGCGCGACCCAAGCCAGAGCAAGCGCATCACCGAGCTGTGGTTCGCCAAGAACTGGGACTACCTGCTGGTGCAACTGCGCCAGGTAGAGACCGATGGCAAGGAGTACGTGATCGTGCTGCAGGATGGCACGGTCGATGGCAAGCCGGTGAAAGGCAACTGATCCAGCGCTGCCTGCAACACCCCAAGCCCCGCCCAGTGCGGGGCTTTTTTATGCCCTTGTGCAAAGGCACTGGCCGTTCATGAAACTTGTTTCATGCCCGTTTTATTTACTTAGCCTGCTAACAAACTCTATAAAGAGGGTGTGCGACACACTGTCGCAGCCAACTGAAGAAGTGGAGTTTACCGATGACTGTCCAAGTAACCGAACGCGACGAATCGAAAATGTCCCACGAAAGCCTGGCCGCCGGCATGCGGATCTGGGATGTGCACCAACAAGGCCAACTGGTGGGGATGTTCCACAACGAACACGAAGCGCACCAGTACCGCGTAGAGCTGGAAGACCTGGAAAACCAGCGCACCACGCAATGACCCAGCCTTCAAATAAAAAACCCCGCCAAGGCGGGGTTTTTCGTGTTTACCACATCAGATCATCAGGGATCTTGTAGGCGGCGTACGGGTCATCTTCGTCCGCTTCCTCGACATGGGTATTGAGCAGCAGGATACGGCCAGGGTCGCGCTCCTGGATCTTCACTGCCGCTTCGCGAGGGATAACCTCGTAGCCACCGGCATGAGAAACCACGGCCAACGCGCCGTTACTCAGCTTGGTGCGCATCAAGGCATTGACGGCAATGCGCTTGACCTTCTTGTCATCGACGAAGTTGTAGTAATCCTCGGTGCTCAGCTTGGGCAGGCGCGTGGCTTCGATCAGTTGCTTGATCTGGGCGGCACGGGCCTTCTGCTCGGCCTTTTCCTGCTGCTGGCGATTCAGCTCCTGGTCACGCTTGACCTTTTCGGCCATGGCTTCCTTGGCCATGCGCTGCTGGCTGTCGTCGACTTCGACCTGGCCTTTGTGCTCCATGCGCTTCTGTTTCTTTTCAGCTTTGTTGGTCTGCGAGACCTGTTTCTGGTTGACCAGACCGGCTTTGAGCAATTGGTCGCGAAGGGAAAGGCTCATGAATGTTCACTCACTTATGCAACAGCTCAGCCGCAGCTGGGCAGGTTCTTTTCCTGACGCTTGGCCTCACCCCAAAGGGCGTCCAGTTCGTCAAGGTTACAATCTTCAATGGGGCGACCACTGTCGCGCAATGCCTGTTCGATAAAGCGGAAACGTCGCTCGAACTTGCGGTTGGCGCGGCGCAGGGCGTTTTCCGGGTCATGCTTGAGGTGGCGGGCCAGGTTGACGGTGGCGAACAGCAGGTCGCCCACTTCATCTTC
Organism: Pseudomonas sp. RV120224-01b; assembly: GCF_003208145.1. Lineage (NCBI taxonomy): Bacteria > Pseudomonadati > Pseudomonadota > Gammaproteobacteria > Pseudomonadales > Pseudomonadaceae > Pseudomonas > Pseudomonas sp. RV120224-01b. The sequence continues at coordinate 208,178 of NZ_QKMQ01000008.1, forward strand.
GAGGGCATCGGCATCGCCGTCGGCCATGGCCTGCAACACCTCGTCCAGTTCTTCGCGCACCTTGTCCAGCACCGGCAATGCCGACGGCCAGTCGAAACCGACCGTGGCCGCGCGCTTTTGCAGTTTGGCTGCCCGTGACAGGGCCGGCAAGGCTGACGGCACGTCATCGAGCAGCGACAATTGCTCGGGCGTGCTTTTCTCGGCGCGCTCCTCGGCCTTGATCTCCTCCCAACGCGACTTGACCTGGGCCTCGCTCAGGCTGGGGGTATCCAGCGGCGCATAAAGCTCGCCGGTAGGGAATACATGCGGGTGGCGACGAATCAGCTTGCGGGTGATGCTGTCGACCACGCCATCGAACTCGAAACGCCCCTCCTCCTGGGCCAGCTGGCTGTAGTAGACCACCTGGAACAGCAAGTCGCCCAGCTCACCTTGCAGGTGCTCGAAATCACCGCGCTCGATGGTGTCGGCGACTTCGTAGGCCTCTTCGATGGTGTGCGAGACGATGCTCGCGTAGTTCTGCTTGAGGTCCCATGGGCAACCGTACTGCGGGTCGCGCAGGCGGGCCATGAGGTGCAGCAGGTCTTCGAGGGTGTAGGTCATGTAGGCAGGTCCTTCGGTGGAGCCCTCTTCGCGGGCAAGCCCGCTCCTACAAGGGTAGGAGCGGGTTTACCCGCGAAGCAGGCGCCGCAGTCTCAAGGGGTACGATTACGCCGCGTCTCGATGATGTTCGGCAACTGCGAGATCCGCCCCAGCAGGCGCCCCAGCGCGTCCAGGCCCGGAATCTCGATGGTCAGCGACATCAGCGCGGTGTTGTCTTCCTTGTTCGAGCGGGTATTCACCGCCAGCACGTTGATTTTCTCGTTCAGCAGCACCTGCGAAACATCGCGCAGCAGGCCCGGGCGGTCGTAGGCACGAATGACGATATCGACCGGGTAGGTCTGCACCGGGATCGGCCCCCAGCTCACCTGGATCATGCGCTCCGGCTCCTTGCCCGCCAGCTGCAGCACCGAGGCGCAGTCCTGGCGGTGGATGCTCACGCCACGGCCTTGAGTGATGTAGCCGACAATGGCATCGCCCGGCAGCGGCTGGCAGCAGCCGGCCATCTGCGTCAGCAGGTTGCCGACCCCCTGGATCTGGATATCGCCACGCTTGCCAGTACGCGGGCCGGTAGGCTTGCGCGGCACCAGCTCGATCTGCTCGATACGCTCGGGTTCCAGCAACTGCTGGGCAGCATTGACCAGATGGGCCAGGCGTAGGTCGCCCGCCCCCAGCGAGGCGAACATGTCCTCGGCGGTCTTGACGTTGGTTTTCTCGGCCAGGCGCTCGAAGTCGACCTGCGGCAGGCCCAGGCGGCTGAGTTCACGTTCGAGCAAGGTCTTGCCAGCGGCGACGTTCTGGTCGCGCGCCTGCAGCTTGAACCAGTGCACGATCTTGGCCCGCGCCCGCGAGGTGGTGACATAGCCCAGGTTGGAGTTCAACCAGTCGCGGCTGGGGTTACCGTGCTTGCTGGTGATGATCTCGACCTGCTCGCCGGTCTGCAGGCTGTAGTTCAGCGGCACGATACGGCCGTTGATCTTGGCGCCACGGCAGTTGTGGCCGATCTCGGTGTGCACGCGGTAGGCGAAGTCCAGCGGCGTGGCCCCCTTGGGCAGGTCGATGGCATGGCCGTCCGGGGTGAACACGTAAACCCGGTCCGGCTCGATGTCGACGCGCAGCTGCTCGGCCAGGCCACCGATGTCGCCCAGCTCTTCGTGCCACTCCAGCACCTGGCGCAGCCAGGAGATCTTCTCTTCGTAGTGGTTGGAGCTCGGCTTGACGTCGGTGCCCTTGTAGCGCCAGTGGGCGCATACGCCAAGCTCGGCTTCTTCGTGCATGCCGTGGGTACGGATCTGCACTTCCAGCACCTTGCCCTCGGGGCCGATCACCGCCGTGTGCAGCGAGCGATAGCCGTTCTCCTTGGGGTTGGCGATGTAGTCGTCGAACTCTTTGGGGATGTGCCGCCACAGCGTGTGCACAATGCCCAGCGCGGTGTAGCAGTCGCGGATTTCCGGCACCAGCACGCGCACCGCACGCACGTCGTAGATCTGGCTGAATTCCAGGCCTTTGCGCTGCATCTTGCGCCAGATCGAATAGATGTGTTTCGCCCGACCGCTGATATCGGCCTTCACGCCCGTGGCCAGCAGCTCGTTCTGCAACTGGTTCATCACGTCGCTGATGAAGCGCTCGCGGTCCAGCCGGCGCTCGTGCAGCAGTTTGGCGATCTGCTTGTACTGGTCGGGTTCGAGGTAGCGGAAAGACAGGTCTTCCAGCTCCCACTTGATGTGGCCGATACCCAGGCGGTGCGCCAGCGGCGCATAGATGTCGAACACCTCGCGCGCGACACGCAGGCGTTTCTCGTCGTCAGCAGCCTTGACTGCACGGATCGCGCAGGTGCGCTCGGCCAGCTTGATCAGGGCCACGCGCACGTCGTCGACCATGGCCACGAGCATCTTGCGCAGGTTCTCGACCTGCGCCTGCGAGCCCAGCACCAGCGACTGCCGTGGGCTGAGGCTGGCACTGATGGCAGCCATGCGCAGCACGCCGTCGATCAGCTTCGACACCACCGGGCCAAAACGCTGGCTGACTTCAGCCAGGGTGACCTTGCCTTCGCGCACCGAGCGGTAGATGACCGCTGCCACCAGGGAGTCCTGGTCGAGCTTGAGGTCGGCGAGGATTTCGGCGATCTCCAGCCCCGCCTGGAAGCTGGACGTACCGTCCGCCCAGGAATGCTTGGCCGGGTTGCCCTTTTTCTCGACCTCATGGGCAAACTCGCAGGCCTCTTTGAGCGCTGCGCGATCCAGTGCCGAATCGACGCTTACCACATGGTCCAACCATGCTTCGAGATTGATACTGCCGTCGGTGTTGACCGGCTGGTGCACTCTCACCTGTACCATCTTTGTTTTACCTTTCCATACAGCGCACCACGCGGGTGCGCTGGCGATCACCGTGCGGCTGCCATTCCATGGAAGCCGCACCAAGGGGCCAGTCTGCTAGCCCGCTTCGAATAACGCCATGGCCTCGACATGCGCCGTTTGAGGAAACATGTCGAGAATCCCGGCCCTTTTTAACCGGTACCCCTGGCCGACCAGCACCTGGGCGTCTCGCGCCAGCGTGGCCGGGTTGCACGATACGTAGACCAGCCGTTTGGCCTGGAGGCGTGCGATGCCTTGCACCACCTCGAAAGCACCGTCGCGCGGTGGATCCAAGAGTACCGCAGAAAAGCCCTCGGCGGCCCATCCGGTGCCTGCCAAAGGCTGCGATAAATCGGCCTGAAAAAACCGTGCGTTATGCACATTGTTGTTTCGGGCATTGGCCGCGGCCCGATCGACCATGGCCTGTACACCTTCCACAGCCACCACTTCGCGCGCCTGGCGGGCCAGCGGCAGGGCGAAGTTGCCCAAGCCGCAGAACAGGTCCAGCACACGTTCGTCGGCCTGCGGTGCGAGCCAGGCCAGGGCCTGCTCGATCATCGCCGTGTTGACCTGGGCATTCACCTGTACGAAGTCGCCCGGGCGCCAGGCCAGTTCCAGCTGCCACGGTGCCAGGGCAAAGCCCAGTTGTGCGGCAGCGTCCACCGGCGCGGGTTCACCTTCACCCTGCAACCACAGCTGGGCATTGGCCTGCTCGCAAAACGCCTGCAGTTTCGCCAGGTCTTCTGCCGGCAGCGGCGCGACATGCCGCACCAGCACCGCCTCGGAGGTACCACTGAACAGCTCCACGTGGCCCAGCGCCTGCGGTTTGCTCAACGAACGCAGCACCGTCGGCAAGTGGCGCAGAATCGACTGCAAAGGCTGTACCAGCACCGCGCAATCGTCGATGGCGATGATGGCCTGGCTGGCTTCGGCACGGAAGCCGACCTCCAGCTGACGCGCCTTGACGTCCCAGCGCACGGCCACGCGGGCACGGCGTCGGTAGCCAAATTCCGGCCCGCTCAGCGGTGCGGCCCACTCCTCGGGCTGCACGCCAGCCACTCGCTGCAGCTGTTCGGCCAGCGTGCGCTGTTTGAGCGCCAGCTGCGCTTCGTGCGGCAGGTGCTGCAGGTTGCAGCCTCCGCAGCGGTCGTAATAGCGGCACGGCGCCTCGCGGCGCTCGGGGCTGGCCTGTAGCAGGCGCTCCAGGCGGGCCTCGACCACTTTGCCACGGGCATTGAGCACGCGCGCCTCCACGGCCTCACCGGCCAGGGCGCCACTGACGAACCAGGTGCGCCCGTCAAGGAAGGCAATGCCACGGCCGTCACCGGCCAGGCGCTCGATATCCAGGCGCTGCTTCTTGCCCACGGGGACCTGGGGGCTACGGTTGCCGCCGGCCGGCTGGAAGCGCAGGCCGCTGTTGCTTTTTTTCTTGGACATTTAGCTCGGGTCGAACAGGCCGGTGGACAGGTAACGGTCGCCGCGGTCGCAGATGATCGCGACCATCACGGCATTTTCCACCTCGCGGGACAGGCGCAGCATGGCTGCGACCGCACCACCGGAAGACACGCCGCAGAAAATGCCCTCTTCACGGGCAAGGCGGCGGGTGGTGTCTTCGGCTTCCTGCTGCGACATGTCGAACACGCGGTCTACGCGGGTGGCGTCGAAAATTTTCGGCAGGTATTCCTCGGGCCAGCGGCGAATGCCTGGAATGGCCGAGCCTTCCATGGGCTGCAGGCCGATGATCTGCACCGCCGGATTCTGCTCCTTGAGGTACTGCGAGCAGCCCATGATGGTGCCGGTGGTGCCCATGGAGCTGACGAAATGGGTAATGGTGCCTTGGGTCTGCTGCCAGATTTCCGGGCCAGTGCTGTTGTAGTGGGCGATCGGGTTGTCGCCGTTGGCGAACTGGTCGAGCACCAGGCCGCGGCCTTCGGCCTGCAGCTTCTCGGCCAGGTCGCGGGCACCTTCCATGCCCTCTTCCTTGGTCACCAGAATCAGCTCGGCGCCGTAGGCGGTCATCGCGGCCTTACGCTCGGCGGTGGAGTTGTCGGGCATGATCAGGATCATCTTGTAACCCTTGATTGCCGCCGCCATCGCCAGGGCGATGCCGGTGTTGCCGGAGGTGGCTTCGATCAAGGTGTCGCCGGGCTTGATCTGGCCACGCAGCTCGGCGCGGGTAATCATCGACAGCGCAGGGCGGTCCTTCACCGAGCCGGCAGGATTGTTACCTTCGAGCTTGAGCAGGAGGGTGTTGCTGGTTTCGCCAGCAATGCGCTGCAGGCGAACCAGTGGCGTATTGCCGACGCAATCGGCGATGGTTGGGTACTGCAAGGTCATGGCGTATTTCACAATCCGGACGGCAGGGGCGCCTATCATACCGGCAAACCCTTCGCGGCCATATCACGCAATCCGTGGTCGATATAGCTACAAGCTATAACGTTAGCCTGTGCCGGCCTCTTCGCGGGCATGCCCGCTCCCACAGCGATCGCGCTGTATTCAAGATAAATGCGGTACCTGTGGGAGCGGGCGTGCCCGCGAAGAGGCCGGCACATGTAACGGCAACCTCATGCACAACCGCAGCCCATGCTTGCCATTCTCCGCCCACAAAGTGCCGCCCTGGCGCTGGATGGCACTGCGGGCAATGCTCAGGCCCAAGCCAAAACCACCATCCCCCGGCCGCGAACCGTCCAGCCGCGAGAACGGTGCAAAGATCCGTTCCAGGTCCTCTTCGGCCACACCACCGCCTTCATCCTCCAGCCACAACCACCAGTAACTGCCTTCGCGCTGCCCACCCAGGCGCACCACACCCTCGGCCGGCGAGTGACGAATGGCATTGCGCAACATGTTTTCCAGTGCCTGGGCCAAGTGGTTGAGGTTGCCCTGCACCCAGCAGTCGGCCGGCACTTCACAGCGCAAGCGTTCAAGCGACCAACCGCTCTCGTAGCTGGCATTTTCGGCCAGCAGCTCCCACAACGCATGGACTTCGATCGGCTCCAGGTTCATCGGCGCACGTTCGGCGTCCTGCCAGGCCAACTGCAGGGTGTCTTCTACCAGTTGCTGCATGCCGTCCACTTCACGGGTCAGGCGCTCGCGCAGGCGTTGCAAGTCGGTTTCACCGTCACAGGCCACCCGCAGCCGGCTCAGCGGCGTGCGCATTTCATGCGACAAGTCGCGCAACAACTGCTGCTGCATGGCCACCGTGCCCTGCAGCCGCTCGGCCATCTGGTCGAAGGCGCGGGCCAGCTCGCCCAGCTCGTCATGCCGGGCGATGGTGCGCGAATCCAGGCGTGCCGACAGCTGGTCGGCACGCCAGGCATTGGCCTGTTCGCGCAGCTGGTTCAGGGGCACGATCAACATGCGGTACAGCCCCACGCACAGCAGCAAGGTGAACAGGCCGGGGATGATGCCGTTGGTGACGATGCGCCACAGCAAGCGGTACTGGTCCGGATTGAACCGCTGCGGCAGTTCGATCACCAGCATGCCCTGCTCCGGCGCCGACGGGAACGGTACACGCACCCAAGGCTGGTCGACGCTGCGACGGCTCATAGGCCAATCAACCCCGCGCAGGCGCGTCAGCCGCTGCATGATCTGCGGGTTGAGGGTGGCACTGTCGAGGGGCCGCAGGTTGATATCCAGCACACCCACCCAGCCCCTTTCACGCTGGTGCATCGCCGCCACCCACTGGTCCAGCCCCGCCCGCCCACCGCTACGCCAGGCTTGCTCGGCCTCGGCGGCATAGCCGCGCAGCGTTTGCCGCGCCGGCTCAGAGAGGAAAGCATTCTGGATTTCCATGTGCCGGCCCCAGGTATAACTGAGGCCAATCATCAGCAGGCAGAAGCCCACCAGCAGGATGGCCAGCTTCCAGAACAGCGAATGGCGGTCAAGCATGGCTCACTCCGCCTCGGTGGCGCTGAGCACGTAGCCCTTGCCCCACACGGTGCGGATCTGCCGCTCGTCATAACCGATGCCCTTGAGCTTGCGGCGTATCTGGCTGACATGCATGTCCAGGCTGCGGTCATGCCGCGAATAGCCGCGTTGCAACACCTGCTGGTAAAGGAATGGCTTGCTCAGAACGTCATCGAGGTTACGGTTGAGGATGTCGAGCAGGCGGAACTCGCTGGGCGTAAGGCCTGCCAGGCGGCCATCCAGCCGCACATCGCACAGCCCCTCGTCAAACTGCAGTTCACCGCCGCCGGCCTGGTCCTGCGGCGCCTGATGACGCCGCTCAAGGGCCACCCGACGCAGGATGGCCTCGATGCGCACCTGCAGCTCGGCCATGCTGAACGGTTTGGGCAGGTAGTCATCGGCCCCACGCTGGAAACCACTGATACGGTCGGCCTCGGCACCCAGCGCCGACATCAGGATCACTGGCGTGGCGCTGCGCTTGCGCAACTGTGCCAGCGCCTCAAGGCCATTGAGCCCGGGCAACAGGATGTCCATCAGCACCACATCGAACACCTGACGCCCTGCCGTCTCCAGGCCCTCCAGGCCATTGCGGCACCAGGTCACCTGAAAGCCGCCGCGTTGCAGTTCTTCGTGCAGGTAGGCACCGAGCACCGGATCATCCTCGATGGCGAGGATATTGGAGTTGTGAATAGCTACAGGATTCATTGGCAACTGCCATGCATTCTCAATTGCGCAATTATTGAGCATCCACCGCCTGCCAGGCAACCGCCCTGCGACCAATGCACCGGCAATGGCGCAAAACACGTACTAAAGAGGTGCAATGGTGCCGCAGGCGGAGTAACTTCGCGGCTTGGCCGTCACCACTTGATGGCATCCAGGCACATCACAGGAGGCGAGTGTGCTCGATCGCTTGGGAATCCGCAGCCGGGTCCTGCTGCTGGCACTGCTGCCGGCCGGCCTGATGGCCCTGGTGCTGGGCAGTTACTTCACCTGGCTGCAACAGAATGACCTGCGCACCCAGCTGTTGCAGCGCGGCAAGATGATAGCCGAACAACTGGCGCCACTGGCCGCCCCCGCCATGGCCCGGCTCGCGCCAGCGCAACTGGAGCGTATCGCCGCGCAAACCCTGGAGCAGTCCGACGTACGGGCCGTCGCCTTCCTGGCCCCGGACCGCACACGCCTGGCCCACGCCGGCCCGAGCATGCTCAACCAGCCCCCCAGCGGCGGCACGGGCACCCAACTGCTGCAACGCAGCGGCAATGACGCCACCCGCTACCTGATGCCCGTGTTCGGCCACCACCGTGATCTGGCCACCGATGCCGTACCGGCCGAGGCCGAGCGCCTGCTGGGATGGGTCGAGATCGAGCTGTCGCACGACGGCACTCTCCTGCGCGGTTATCGCAACCTGTTCACCAGCCTGTTACTGATCCTCGCCTGCCTGGCCCTCAGCGGCCTGCTGGCGCTGCGCATGAGCCGCACCATCAACGGCCCCATCGAGCGCATCAAGCACGCGGTCAACCAGCTCAAGGACGGCCACCTGGAAGAACGCCTGCCAACCATGGGCAGCCATGAGCTGGACGAGCTGGCACGCGGCATCAACCGCATGGCCGAAACCCTGCAAAATGCCCATGAAGAACTGCAGCACAGCATCGACCAGGCCACCGAAGACGTGCGCCAGAACCTCGAAACCATCGAGATCCAGAACATCGAGCTGGACATGGCGCGCAAGGAGGCGCTTGAGGCCAGCCGCATCAAATCGGAGTTCCTGGCCAACATGAGCCACGAGATCCGCACCCCGCTCAATGGCATTCTGGGGTTTACCCACCTGCTGCAAAAAAGCGAAATGACGCCGCGCCAGCTGGACTACCTGAGCACCATCGAGAAATCCGCCGACAATTTGCTCGGGATCATCAACGAGATCCTCGATTTCTCCAAGATCGAGGCCGGCAAACTGGTGCTCGACAGCATCCCGTTCAACCTGCGTGACCTGGTTCAGGACACGCTAACCATCCTGGCACCGGCCGCCCACGCCAAGCAGCTGGAATTGCTCAGCCTGATCTATCGCGACACGCCCGCTTCGTTGATCGGCGACCCGCTGCGGCTCAAGCAGATCCTGACCAACCTGGTCAGCAACGCCATCAAGTTCACCCGCGAAGGCACCATCGTCGTACGCGCCATGCTCGAAGACGAGCACGAAGACAGCGCACAACTGCGCATCAGCGTGCAGGACACCGGTATCGGCCTGTCGCCGCAGGATGTACGTACACTGTTCCAGGCCTTCAGCCAGGCCGACAACTCACTGGCCCGCCAACCCGGCGGCACCGGCCTGGGGCTGGTGATTTCCAAGCGCCTGATCGAGCAGATGGGCGGTGAAATCGGCGTCGACAGCACCCCGGGCGAAGGGTCGCAGTTCTGGATCAGCCTCAACCTGCCCAAAGCCCACGACGATGTCGAGGCGTTTGCGCTACAGCCGCTGCTAGGCCGCCGCGCCGCCATCGTCGACGGCCACGAGCTGGCCCGTCAGGCGCTGGAACACCAACTGGAAGACTGTGGCCTCAGCGTCAGCCTGTTCACCTCCTACGACCAGTTGCTGCAGGCGGTGCAAGCTGCCAGCCAGGCCGGCCAGCCGTTCGAGTTCGCCGTACTCGGGGCCAACCTGGGCAACCTGTCGCCCGAGCAACTGGGCCGCTACCACCAGCAGCTTGAGCGCTACCACTGCCAATGCGTGGTACTGTGCCCGACCACCGAGCAAGCCCTTTACCACCCGTTCCTGCCCAATGGTCATGGCCAGTTGCTGTCCAAGCCGACCTGCACCCGCAAACTGCGTCGTCTGCTGCTGGAGCTGGTGCAACCACGCCGCCCGCTGGGCGAAGCGAACAGCATCAACGGCCAGCGGCAGCCGAAAATCCTGTGCGTCGACGACAATGCCGCCAACTTGCTGTTGGTGCAGACACTGCTAGAGGACCTTGGCGCCGAAGTGCTGGCCGTAGACAACGGTTATGCCGCGGTGAAGGCCGTACAGGACGAGCCGTTCGACCTGATACTGATGGACGTGCAGATGCCCGGCATGGATGGCCGCGCCTGCACAGAGCAGATTCGGCTTTGGGAAAATACCCAAAGCGGCAACCCGTTGCCGATCGTTGCCCTTACCGCCCACGCCATGGCCAATGAAAAACGCGCATTGCTGCACGGCGGCATGGACGACTACCTGACCAAGCCTATCAGCGAGCGGCAACTGGCCCAGGTGGTGATGAAATGGACGGGCCTGAGCCTGGGCACACCGCAGCAGGCGCAAACCGAGCTGTTGGCCAACAGCGATGAACTCAAGGTACTCGACCCCGAAGAAGGCTTGCGCCTGGCGGCTGGCAAGGCGGACCTGGCAGCCGACATGCTGAGCATGCTGCTGGCCTCGCTGGAGGCAGACCGCGAAGCCATTCGTGCAGCCCGCGAGGCAGACGACCGCAATGGCCTGATCGAGCAGGTACACCGCCTGAACGGCGCCTCGCGCTATTGCGGTGTGCCGCAGTTGCGCGCGGCCTGCCAGCGCAGCGAGACCTTGCTCAAACAGGAAAATCCGCAGGCACAGCAGGCGCTGGATGAGCTGGACGGTGCGATCAGCCGGCTGGCGGCGCAGGCCAGATTGAGCGCTTGAACAGAGCGGTCGAGTTTTGAATGAGGAGCCCCACCATGCGCGCCCTGTTGTTCAGCAGCCAGCACTACGATCAGGAAAGCTTCACCCGGGCCGCCAGTGGCAGCACCCTGGAGCTGCATTTCCAGCCTGCCCGCCTGACGCTAGACACCGCCGCCCTGGCCAGCGGCTACGAAGTCGTCTGTGCCTTCATCAATGACGAACTCGACGCCCCGGTGCTGCAGCGCCTGGCCGCCGGTGGCACACGCCTGATCGCCCTGCGTTCGGCCGGCTACAACCACGTCGACCTCGCTGCGGCCCAGCGGCTTGGCCTTGCCGTGGTGCGTGTGCCGGCCTACTCGCCACACGCCGTGGCCGAGCACGCCGTGGCGTTGATCCTGGCCCTCAACCGGCGCCTGCACCGGGCCTACAACCGCACCCGCGAAGGTGATTTCACCCTGCACGGGCTCACCGGCTTCGACCTGCACGGCAAAACCGTCGGTGTGGTCGGCACCGGCCAGATCGGCGCGGCCTTTGCCAGCATCATGGCCGGTTTCGGCTGCCAACTGCTGGCCTACGACCCCTACCCCAACCCGGAACTGCTGGCCCTCGGTGCACGCTACCTGACCATGCCCGAGTTGCTGCGCGAAGCCCGCATCATCAGCCTGCACTGCCCGCTGACCGAGCACACCCGTCACTTGATCAATGCACAAAGCCTGGCCCAGCTACAACCCGGTGCCATGCTCATAAACACGGGCCGTGGCGCGCTGGTCGACACCCCGGCACTGATCGATGCGCTGAAAAGCGGCCAACTCGGCTACCTGGGCCTGGATGTCTACGAAGAAGAAGCCCAGCTGTTCTTCGAAGACCGCTCCGACCTGCCCCTGCAGGACGATGTGCTGGCGCGCCTGCTGACCTTCCCCAACGTGATCATCACGGCTCACCAGGCCTTCCTCACCCGCGAGGCGCTGGATGCCATCGCTGCGACCACGCTGGACAACATCAACCGCTGGGCGGCGGGCAATCCACAGAATCTGGTGATGGGTTAATGCTAGGATACGCGGCATTTCTGGAGGACCCATGGTCGAGCACGATTTCCGCTACACCCTTTTCAACCCGCAACACACCCTGATCGAGTGCCGCGCACTGGTGCCAGGCCGCTACCAGGTCACTGGCAACGGCGGCTCGATGCACAAAGGCGACACCCTGCTGGTCACCCTCAAAGGCAGCAAGGACCTGTCCATGCGCCTGACCGTGGAAAGCGTGCGCCACCTGATCAACCCGCGCGGCCAGTGGGTTGCCGTGGCCAGCGGCCCGGTGTTCAACGAGCTGGAAATCCTCACCTGGCAGGTCGAGTGCGACAGCTGCGATGCCGTGCTGGACTTCGAGTTTGCCGTGGACGCCAAGCTGGGCAAACAAGCCCGCCAACCCGCTGCCAGCGCGCGCATTGCCGAACTGGGCTGGGCCAGCCGTGGCGACAAACACCTGTGCCCGCGTTGCCAGGAGAGCGCCGAGTGAAAAATCTGCTGACCGGCGTGCTGATTGCCACCGGCCTGCTCGGCTGCGCCGCAGAACCTTCGAAGCTGCAGCAGGAACGCAGCTATGTGCTGGAATGGATTGGCGAACGCCCGCTGATCGACTACAGCCACCTCACCCTAACCCTGGCCAGTGACGGCCGCGCCTATGGCAATGGCGGTTGCAACCACTGGTTTGCGCCGTACACGCTGGACGGTGAGCACCTGAGCTTCGGCAAGGTCGGCAAGACCCGCAAGCTGTGCGCGCCAGCGTTGATGGAGCAGGAAAAGCGCTTCTTGCAGGCACTGGAAACGGTGCAGCGCTGGGATGTGTCGCCGGTGGAGCAGATGCGCTTCTGGCCAGCCGAGGGTAAACCGCTGCGGTTCTGGCCTGAGGAAGGCTGATAATCATTGGGGCCGCTTTGCGGCCCTTCGCGGGCACGCCCGCTCCCACAGTTTTCCCACTCCACCTGTGGGAGCGGGCGTGCCCGCGAAGGGCTGCAAAGCAGCCCCAAATGTATCAAGCGCCTTTCAGGGCCTTGATCTTGGCTTGCAAGCCTTCCAGGGTCTGCTCGCCCAGCAACTGCTCACGCACCTTGCCCTTGTCATCGATGATGTAGGTCACCGGCAGCGCTTCGCTGCGCGGCAGGTCATAACGCTCGGCCGGGTCCTGGGCCAGCACGGTAAAACCGATGCCCAGGGTTTCAGCGGCCTGTTTCAGGTCCTGACCCTGCAAGCCATCGAAATTCACCCCCACCACCTTGATGCCATCGGCCGCCCACTGCTTGGCCGCCGCGTTCAGTTCAGGGATTTCGGTACGGCACGGCCCGCACCATTCAGCCCAGTAGTTGAGCACCAGCCAGTGCCCGTCGATCTGTTCGGCCTTAACCGTATTACCGTGTTGGTCCACGCCATAATCGGCACCGCAACCACCGAGCAACAGGCTCGCGGTGATGGCCAGTACTGCTGCCAGACGCCTTGCCATGGGTCAATCCTTCTCGAGTTTTAAAGCAAATTGGTCAGTCGCTGCGGTTAGAATAGCCGCCACACCCTGCTGGATGCGACCCGACATGACCGACCTCACGCTCTATCATAACCCGCGCTGCTCGAAATCCCGCGGCGCGCTGGAACTGCTCGAAGCCCGCGGCCTGGCGCCAACCATCGTGCGCTACCTGGAAACCCCGCCCGACGCCGCCACCCTCAAGGCCCTGCTCGCCAAACTGGGTATCACACCCCGCCAACTGCTGCGCACAGGTGAAGACGCGTACAAGGACCTGAACCTGGCTGACCCGGCTTTGACCGATGCACAACTGATCGACGCGATGACCCAGCACCCCAAGCTGATCGAACGCCCGATCCTGGTCGCCGGTGACAAGGCCGTGGTCGGTCGCCCACCGGAAAAAGTGCTGGAGATCCTGCCGTGAGCGCCCCGTACATCCTGGTGCTGTATTACAGCCGCCATGGTTCGACCAGCGAAATGGCCCGGCATATCGCTCGCGGCATCGAACTGGCCGGCATGGAGGCGCGCCTGCGCACGGTGCCTGCGATCTCCACCGAATGCGAAGCCATCGCGCCGGATATTCCGGCCAGTGGCGCGCTGTACGCGACCCTGGACGACCTGCGCCACTGCGCCGGCCTGGTGCTGGGCAGCCCGACCCGTTTCGGCAACATGGCAGCGCCGCTGAAGTACTTCCTGGACGGCACCAGCAGCCTGTGGCTGGGTGGCGAACTGGTCGGCAAGCCGGCTGGCGTGTTCACCTCCACCGCCAGCCTGCACGGCGGCCAGGAAACCACCCTGCTGTCGATGATGCTGCCGTTGATGCACCACGGCATGCTGGTGATGGGCCTGCCCTACAGCGAATCGGCCTTGCTGGAAACCCGCGGCGGCGGCACCCCTTACGGCGCCAGCCACCATGCCGGTGCCGATGGCAAGCGCGAGCTCGACCAACACGAGATCACCCTGTGCCGCGCCCTTGGCCAACGCCTGGCGACCACCGCCAAGGCCCTGGAGGCCGCGCGTGGCTAAAAAGCCCAAGGTGTTGCCGCCACTGGAGTGGCTGGCACCGCGCCTGCGCCTGACACGGGCGTTGAGCCTGGCGTTCTTCTTCGGCCTGATCGCTTTGCTGGTGGTGAACAACCTTTGGTTCGCCAACCTGCATGGCGCACGGGTCGAGGTGATCCTGGCGATCGAACTGGTGCCGCTGCTGTTGCTGCTGCCGGGCATGCTGACAGGCAGCGCCCGGGCACATGCCTGGACCTGCTTCGTGGTGAACATCTATTTCATCAAGGGCGTGCTGGCGGCGTTCGACCCGGCGCGGGCGGTGTTTGGCTGGGTTGAAGTGCTGGTGAGCCTCGGGTTGTTCATTGCAGGGCTGCTGTATGTGCGCTGGAAGTTCCAGCATGAGCGGCGTATGGCAGGAGAAGGGCGTTAGTTTCTTCGCGGGCTTGCCCGCTCCCACAGGATTTGCATCGTCATTGAAACCGGTGCATTACCTCTGGGAGCGGGCAAGCCCGCGAATGGGGCGACACAAATCTCAATGGTTGACGGTATGCGCCAGCATTACCGACAACTGGCACAGTGGCCGCCCGCTCTCGGCATGCCACTGGTTGAACGCGTGCTGCACCAACGCCAGGTCACGCTGACTGGTCGGTTGCTTGTCGATCACCTTCTGCGCAATCAGCGCCGCCGCCATGTCATCGGTGGGGATGAAGGTATCCTTGCCGACCATGCGCAGGAAGCGCGGCGCCGACAACCCGCCCAACTGATTGCCATGCTTGGCCAGGTACTTCCATAACCCGACAATGTCGGTCACCGGCCAATCGGCGATGAACGCACCAAAGCTGCCGTTTTCTTTGGCGATATCAAGCACCATCTGCGCATTGCGCGGCACGCTCTTGAGCTTGCCCATATGACGGATGATGCGCTCATCCTGCATCAGCCGCTCCAGGTGCTCGGCGCCCATCAGCACCACCTTCTCCGGGTCGAAACCGAAGAACACCTGCTCGAACGCCGGCCACTTGGCGTCCACCAGGCTGTGCTTGAGCCCAGCGCGGAACACACGCAAGGCCAGGGTCGACAGGTAGCGGTCATCACTGATGCCCCGCAGCTGCGCCGGCGTGCGCGGCTGCGGCAGGAATGCCTCCAGCGCCTGGGCCGAGCCAAAGCGGTTCAGGCAGTACTCATGCAGCCACTGGTAATCGCGCATAGGCTCAGATGTTCACCACGTCGAGGAAGCGCGGGGTAGCGTTTTCGTCGATCTTCAGGCTGGTGAAGTCGAACAGGTTGCGGTCGGCCAGTTGCGACGGTGCCACGTTCTGCAGGGCGCGGAAAATGCTCTCGGTACGGCCCGGGTGCTTGCGCTCCCACTCCACCAGCATGTCCTTGACCACCTGGCGCTGCAGGTTTTCCTGCGAGCCGCACAGGTTGCACGGGATGATCGGGAATTCCTTCATGTCCGAGTAAGCCTGGATGTCCTTCTCGCTGCAGTAGGCCAACGGGCGGATCACCACGTTGCGGCCATCATCGGCGCGCAGCTTCGGCGGCATGCCCTTGAGCGCACCGTTGAAAAACATGTTGAGGAAGAAGGTTTCGACGATATCGTCGCGGTGGTGCCCCAGGGCCATCTTGGTCGCGCCGATTTCATCGGCAAAGGTGTACAGGGTGCCACGGCGCAAGCGCGAGCACAGCGAGCAGGTGGTCTTGCCCTCGGGTACCAGCTCCTTGACCACCGAGTAGGTGTCCTTCTCGACGATGTGGTACTCGACGCCCAGCTCCTTGAGGTAGGCCGGCAGCACGTGCTCGGGGAAGCCGGGCTGCTTCTGGTCCATGTTCACCGCAACGATCTCGAACTTGATCGGTGCCACCTTCTGCAGGTGCAACAGAACGTCGAGCATGGTGTAGCTGTCCTTGCCGCCAGACAGGCAGACCATGACCTTGTCGCCATCCTCGATCATGTTGTAGTCGGTGATGGCTTCGCCGGCGAGACGACGCAGGCGTTTTTGCAGTTTGTTCTGGTTGACCGAGAGGGTGCCCATAGCGCTTGAATCCGCGAGGTGTGACAAAAGGCGGCTATTTTACGCACAAACGCGGCGCCACTGTAGGCATTCCGATAAAGACTTCGTTGTAATCAACAGTGCGCCTGACAGCGCAATTTGCTCTAAAAAGCACGGTTTATGCCGGCAACAGCTTCCTATACTGCGACATAAGGCCACATTACCGCTTGCATCGGTGTTCGGGCCTCGGGCCGCTTGCGCTCCATCTGGGGGGCGTTTGGCAACATTGAGAGGAGTGACGGCATGATTCATCACGTTGTGGGGCTGTTTACCCATCCCGACCAGGAATGGCGGGAAATCCGTGGCGAAGAAGAAACCATCAGCCACATGTACCTGACGCACACCCTTATCCTGGCGGCGATTCCCGCCGTTTCGGCGTTCATCGGCACCACCCAGGTCGGCTGGGTGATCGGCGACCGGCCAGCCGTGATGCTGACCATGGAAAGCGCCATCTGGATGAGCATCATGTCGTACCTGGCAATGCTCGCCGGGGTAGCGGTAATGGGCGCATTCATCCACTGGATGGCCCGCACCTACGATGCCAACCCGTCCATGGCGCAGTGCATCGCCTTTGCCACCTACACCGCCACCCCTTTGTTCATCGGCGGCCTGGCAGCGCTCTACCCGCACTTGTGGCTGGGCATGCTGATCGGCACGGCCGCCATCTGCTACACGGTGTACCTGCTGTATGTCGGCTTACCGACGTTCATGAACATACCGTCCGACGAAGGCTTCCTGTTCTCAAGCTCCGTGCTGGCGGTGGGCCTTGTGGTACTGGTGGCGATCATGGCTGCCACGGTGATTATCTGGGGACTGGGCGTGGGGCCCGTCTACACCAACTAGAACAGATTCAACCAACACTGGGGCATCAACCAGGGGCCGCCGCAAGGTGGCCTCTGGCTGTGCGCTGACCGGTGGCTCGGCACCCCCGCTGCAGTTGCGGCATAATGCCCGGTCAGGAGAACCACCCCGCCATGCCCGAGCTGCTCAGACAACGCGTCGAAACCTGTTACCAGCAAGCCGAAACCTTCTTCAAACGCCCCTTCCCGCGCCCGGAAGTCAGCTTCAAGCTGCGCGGGCAAAAAGCCGGGGTTGCCCACCTGCACGAGAACCTGCTGCGTTTCAACCTGCAGCTCTACCGCGAAAACCAGGAAGACTTCCTGCGCCAGACCGTGGCCCATGAAGTGGCACACCTGGTGGCCCACCAGCTGTTCGGCGACCGCATCCAGGCCCATGGCGAGGAGTGGCAGCTGATCATGCGCGGGGTGTACGAGCTGCCGCCCAACCGGTGCCACAACTACGAAGTGCAACGGCGCGCGGTCACCCGCTACATTTACCGTTGCCCGTGCCCGCAGGGTGACTTCCCGTTTACGGCGCAGCGGCACAAACTGGTGCGCCAGGGGCGGCGGTACCTGTGCAAGCGGTGCCGGGGGATTCTGGTGTACAGCGGCGAGACGCGCGTCGAATAGATTGTGTTCAGGCATAAGAAAGGCGACCCAAGGGTCGCCTTCTTGTACCAGCCTGCGCCTTACTTCTCGACGAAGGCACGCTCGATCAGGTAGTCACCCGGCTCGCGCATGCGGGCGGAGACCTTCAGGCCGAAGCTGTCCAGCACTTCGCTGGTCTCGTCGAGCATGCTCGGGCTGCCGCAGATCATCGCACGGTCGTCCTGCGGGTTGATCGGTGGCAGGCCGATGTCGCTGAACAGCTTGCCGCTGCGCATCAGGTCGGTCAGACGGCCCTGGTTCTCGAACGGCTCACGGGTCACGGTCGGGTAGTAGATCAGCTTGTCGCGAACCGACTCACCGAAGAACTCGTTCTGCGGCAGGTGCTCGGTGATGAACTCGCGGTAGGCCACTTCGTTCACGTAACGCACGCCATGCACCAGGATCACTTTTTCGAAGCGCTCGTAGGTTTCCGGGTCCTGGATGACGCTCATGAACGGCGCCAGGCCAGTGCCGGTGCTCAGCAGGTACAGGTGCTTGCCCGGATTCAGGTCATCGAGTACCAGGGTACCGGTAGGCTTCTTGCTGATGATGATCTCGTCGCCTTCCTTCAGGTGTTGCAGCTGCGAGGTCAGCGGGCCGTCCGGCACCTTGATGCTGAAGAACTCCAGGTGCTCTTCCCAGTTCGGCGAAGCGATGGAATAGGCACGCATGAGCGGACGGCCGCTTTCCTGCTGCAAGCCGATCATCACGAACTGACCGTTCTCGAAGCGCAGGCCCGGGTCGCGGGTGCACTTGAAGCTGAACAGGGTGTCGTTCCAGTGGTGCACACTGAGGACACGTTCGTGGTTCATGTTGCTCATCGATGGGGCTCCTGAAGAAAAACGCGGCGCGCAAAACGCGCAGTTGCGCGATAGTTTAGGGGCAGCGACAATATCTGTTAACTGGATTATCAAGATATGTGTTATCGGTTATATCGATATGCGATTCACACTTCGTCAACTGCAGGTCTTCGTCGCCGTCGCCCAGCATCAAAGCGTCTCTCGGGCCGCTAGCCTGCTGGCGTTGTCGCAGTCGGCCGCCAGCACTTCAATTACCGAACTGGAGCGGCAATCGAGCTGCCAGTTGTTCGACCGTGCCGGCAAGCGACTGGCCCTCAACGCCTTGGGCCATCAGCTGCTACCGCAGGCGGTGGCCCTGCTCGACCAGGCCAAGGAAATCGAAGACCTGCTCAATGGCAAGTCCGGTTTCGGCTCGCTGGCGGTCGGCGCCACACTGACCATCGGCAACTACCTGGCCACCCTGCTGATCGGCAGCTTCATGCAGACCCACCCGGAAAGCCAGGTGAAGCTGCATGTACAGAACACTGCGCATATCGTGCAACAGGTGGCGCACTACGAAATTGATCTGGGTCTAATCGAAGGTGACTGCAACCACCCGGACCTGGAAGTGCAGCCCTGGGTGGAGGACGAACTGGTGGTGTTCTGCGCGCCGCAGCATCCGCTGGCCACGCTGGGCCGCGCCGATATCGAAAGCTTGTCGCAAGAAGCGTGGATACTGCGCGAGCAAGGCTCAGGCACGCGCCTGACCTTCGACCAGGCCATGCGCCATCACCGCGCCAACCTCAATATCCGCCTGGAGCTGGAACACACCGAAGCCATCAAGCGCGCCGTCGAGTCGGGCCTGGGCATTGGCTGCATTTCACGCCTGGCGCTGCGGGATGCCTTCCGCCGAGGCAGCCTGGTAGCGGTCGAAACCCCCGAGCTGGACCTGATGCGCCAGTTCTACTTCATCTGGCACAAACAAAAATACCAGACCTCGGCCATGCGTGAGTTTCTGGAACTTTGCCGCAGCTTCACCGCGGGCTTTACCCGCAGTGATGAAATCGTACTGCCGCCAATCGCTTAAAGCAGGATCACGCCCCACACCAGCGCGACCATGGTCAGAGCCACCAGCTGTGCGGCGCTGCCCATGTCCTTGGCGTTTTTCGACAGGGGGTGACGCTCCAGCGAGATGCGGTCGATGGCCGCTTCCACTGCCGAGTTGAACAGCTCGACGATCAAGCCCAACAGGCACACCGCGATCATGATCGCCCGTTCCGCACGGCTGACCGGCAACCAGAAGGCGATCGGGATCAGCAGCACGTTGAGCAGTACCAGCTGGCGGAACGCAGCCTCCCCCTTGAAGGCGGCGCGCAGGCCGTCCAGCGAGTAGCCGGCGGCGTTGAAGATGCGTTTGAGGCCGGTCTGGCCCTTGAATGGCGATGTCATGTGAGTCACTTCACAACGGAAAGGCCAGCAGACTAGACCGGCACGGGTCAAAAAAGCGTGAAGCCACGCGCAGTCAGTTGCTGGCAACCGATTCAAGTTGTTGCAGCAGCAGCGCAGCCTGGGTGCGGGTGCGCACGCCCAGCTTGCGGAAGATCGCGGTCACGTGGGCCTTGATGGTTGCCTCCGACACGTTCAGCTCATAGGCGATCTGCTTGTTCAACAAGCCTTCACAGACCATGGTCAGTACGCGGAACTGCTGCGGCGTAAGGCTGGCCAGGCCTTCGCTGGCGGCTTTGGCCTCAGCCGACACATCCACCTTTTCGAACGCCTGCGGCGGCCACCAGACCTCGCCATCGAGCACCTTGCGCACGGCATCCTGGATGACTTCCAGGGTGCTGGACTTGGGAATGAAGCCACTGGCGCCAAACTCGCGGGACTTGACCACCACGGCAGCCTCCTCCTGCGCCGATACCATCACCACGGGAATCTGCGGGTATTGCCCGCGCAACAGCACCAGCCCGGAAAAACCGTAAGCACCCGGCATGTTCAAGTCCAGCAGCACCAGGTCCCAGTCGGCTTTTTCGCTCAGACGGGTTTCCAGTTCGGCAATGCTCGCGACTTCGACCAGGCGTACATCCGGGCCCAGGCCGAGGGTAACGGCCTGGCGCAGGGCGCCACGGAACAGTGGGTGGTCATCGGCAATCAGGATTTCGTAAGTGGCCATCGATCTAAGGATCCTGTTCTGTGCCAGGCGCTCGAGGGTAAGGGAAGCGTCCGGCGGGGAATCGGCGCCAAGGATGCCGAGCACGGTCAAGGGTGGTCAAGCCGATCGCCCTGCCGTCTCGCCCACCCTGGCTGCCAGCTCCGTCATTATGAACCAAAGCAGGGGTTGTGCCCCTTGGACTATAGGAAGGTATGCAAACGCTGGTGGGTGTCGTCCTGCTCGTCCAGCGGCAGGCGCCGCTTGCCGCTCAGGTAATGCAGGCTGAACACATCCAGGTAGGCATCCAGTGCCTGCGAGGCCTGGCTGTCGCCGGCCAGGTCCAGGCACATGGCGGCCACCTCTGCCGTGCAGAAGTGATCGTCACGCTTGGAACGCCGCAGGCGGTAACGCGACATCTGCTCGGCCTGCAGGCTCAACACCGGGAAGCGGTCCAGGTACGGGCTTTTGCGGAACATCTTGCGCGCCTCGGTCCAGGTGGCATCCAGCAGGATGAACAACGGGCGCTTGCCCGGCTCGCGCACCACCTCGCTGACCACCCGCTGTTCAGCCACGAACTCGCCCGGGAAGACGATATAAGGCTGCCAGCGCGGGTCGTCGAGCAGGGCCAGCAAACGCTCGTCCACCGAGGTGCGCAGCCAGCCAAAAGCGGAGGTGTCTTCGATCAGGTCGGCAATCAGCCAGCCGGTGTTGGTAGGCTTCAACGGCTCGGTGTCATGCATCAGCAGGCACACGCCGGAGTCAGCCTGTACACGGGGTTTCCAGGCACACAGGCAATGGGTGGCAATCACCCGGCAATCCGGGCAACGCTCTGCACGCGAACCACGGGCGATGAATGGCTTGTTGCTGCGGGCCAGGCGTTCGGCGCGCAGGCGCGCTACCGCATGGCTCATGCCGGCAGGCCTCTGGTCGATTTGGAAATGGGCACAAGGATGACTCGGAGAACACAAGGGCGCCAGTCTACCAGAACAGGGGGCAATTGCTGTGCAGGCTGCAAGGCGGTCTTTATAATCGGGCCTTTACCGTGCCCGGATCTTGCCTTGCGCGATTTCACGGAACACCGTCGACCCGCGCATGTCAAAGCGCCAGTCATCGAACCAGGAGAGATTCATGCTGCGCCTTATCGCCCCCGCCCTGAGCCTGTTGCTCGCCCTGCCGTTGGCAGCACAGGCGGCATCCAAGCAGGACTACGACCTTAACAGGATGCTGCAGAAGGTTGCCAAAGAAAGCAGCGTCGGCACCCCGCGCGCCATCAACGAGGACATCCTCGACCAGGGTTACACCGTAGAGGGCAAGGCGCTGGTCAACCACCTGAGCGTGCGCCAGAGCCACGCCGAGCGCATGCAGGCCAACCCCGAGCAGGTACGCAGCCAGCTGGGCGACAGCGTTTGCCGCAACAGCGGGTTCCGTAACCTGATGTCCAAGGGTGCGGTCATGGTCTACCGTTTCACGGTCTACAAGACCAACCAGCCAATCATGGATCAGGCCTTCGACAGTGCCAGCTGCGTGGCCGGCAACAAGAAGAAGTAACCACCGCGTATCACGCTACACCTGCTCCTTCTCGCGGGCGCACCAGCGCCCTTCGGCGGCATCGGCGCGCATCTCGGCCAACAACGCCTGCAGGTAGCGCGACTGGCACTCCAGCCCCTCCAACCTGCGGCGGCACTCGGCCTCGAGGCTCAGGTGATGCACCTGGGCCGCGCTCTCCAGCAGCCGGTAGAGCTGCCCGTCCACTTCGATGATCAAGCGACGCATACCGCCACCTCCTGCATCGACACGTTTCGCTTTCCCAGTTAACCAAACCCATGCCGCCAATGGGTGCATGCCGACAGGCGGCGCTGCCAAACAACCCGGCACGATCGGGCGCGACGGTCTAGATTGAGGTCATAGGCATTGGTGCAGAAGGAGACGTTGCATGCCTTACCAATCGAATGAACTGCTGTTCAGCCACTTCCGCGACAACAACATCGACCTGAGCAACATCGACGCACAACTGCAACTGGTAGCACCCGACAGCCCCAACTTGCCGCTGTACCGCGACATGATGCTGACCATCCTGCGCATGGCTCATGACGACAGCGACCGCTGGAGCGCCAAGATCACCTTGCAAGCCCTGCGCGAACTGGACCAGTCGTTCCGCACCCTGCAGCGCTACAAGGGTCGGCGCAAGGTGACCGTGTTCGGTTCGGCACGTACCCCGCTGGAACACCCGATGTATGCCTTGGCCCGCGAACTGGGCGCCACCCTGGCACGCTCCGATCTGATGGTCATTACCGGAGCGGGTGGCGGCATCATGGCGGCCGCCCACGAAGGCGCCGGCAGCGAGCACAGCCTGGGGTTCAACATCACCCTGCCCTTCGAACAACATGCCAACCCCACGGTGGGCGGTACCGACAAGCTGTTACCGTTCCACTTTTTCTTCATCCGCAAGCTGTTTTTTGTCAAAGAGGCTGATGCCCTGGTGCTGTGCCCTGGCGGTTTCGGCACCCTGGATGAAGCGCTGGAGGTTCTGACCCTGATCCAGACCGGCAAAAGCCCATTGGTGCCGGTGGTGCTGCTGGACTCGCCTGGCGGCAGCTTCTGGCGAGACTGCCTGGACTTCATCAGCCGCCAGCTGGAAGAAAACCGCTACATCCTGCCCAGCGATCTGAAGCTGGTGCGCCTGGTGCACAGTGCCGACGAGGCAGTGGAGGAAATCAACCAGTTCTACAGCAACTACCACTCCAGCCGCTGGCTGAAGAGCCAGTTCGTAATCCGCATGCACCACCCGCTCAGCGAAGCAGCGCTGTATGACATCCAGGAAGGTTTTGCCGACTTGCGCCTGAGTGGCAAGTATCACCAGCAGCCAGACAGTGGCGCCGAGCATGAGGTGGGTAATTTCAGCCACCTGACCCGCCTGTCGTTCGCCTTCAATGGCCGGGATCAGGGCCGGCTGCGCGAGCTGGTGGATTTCATCAACCTGCCGGAAAACTGGGCCAAGCCGCAGCCGATGCATACCACGCAGCGGGCCAGGGAGGCGTTGAAAGTGACTTGATAACGCGTCGTTTGGGGCCGCTTTGCGCCCCATCGCCGGCAAGCCAGCTCCCACAGGGATCGCGCAATGCTGAAGACCTGCGCAGTACTTGTGGGAGCTGGCTTGCCGGCGATGGGCTGCGCAGCAGCCCCAATAGCGCTAACTGACCGATCAGTAATCGTCGAGATCACGCCCACTGAGCAGGCGACCGATCAAATCCATGGGGAAGCCCCGGTAAGCGAGAAACCGGGTCTGCTGGGCACGGCTGCGCGGGTCTTGCGGGCGCTGCCCGGCGAACTTGCGCTGCCACACATCACGCATGCGCTCTGCCCAATCCACCTCGCTCTCGCGTAGCGCCTGCTCGATATCAGCACGCGCCAAACCACGCTGCCCAAGCTCTTCGCGAATACGCGCAGGGCCATAGCCAGAGCCGGAACGGTAGCGGATAAAGCTTTCAAGGTAGCGGGCTTCACTCAGCAGCCCTTCTTCGGCGAGCCGATCGAGCTCAGGCTCGATCAACTCATCCGAAGCGCCGCGCTGACGCAGCTTGCGCGTCAGCTCGACGCGACCATGCTCACGTCGCGCGAGCAGGTCCATGGCTGTCCGCCGAATGGCGACAGGGGTGTCGAGTACGGCGGACATGTTCAGCTATCTACCGCGCAATCAATAACCGGCTTCAGCGTCGGCCATGTCATCGGCATCAGCTTCGGCAGCCGCAGCTTTGCCAGCAGCAGCGACAGCGCCAGAAGTCAGCAACTTGTCGCGAATCTGCTTCTCGATCTCGGCACCAATCGCCGGGTTCTCAGCCAGGTACTTGGCGGCGTTGGCTTTACCTTGACCGATCTTGTTGCCCTGGTAGGCATACCAGGCACCGGACTTCTCGACCAGACCTTGGGAAACACCCAGGTCGATGATTTCGCCGTTGCGGTAGATACCCTTGCCGTAGAGGATCTGGAACTCGGCCTGACGGAACGGTGGCGAAACCTTGTTCTTGACGATCTTGACGCGGGTTTCGCTGCCGACCACCTCGTCGCCTTCCTTGACCGCACCCGTACGACGGATGTCCAGGCGCACCGAGGCGTAGAACTTCAGGGCGTTACCACCGGTGGTGGTTTCCGGGCTGCCGAACATTACGCCGATCTTCATACGGATCTGGTTGATGAAGATGACCAGGCAGTTGGCGTTCTTGATGTTACCGGTGATTTTGCGCAGCGCCTGGGACATCAGGCGAGCCTGCAGGCCCACGTGCATGTCACCCATTTCGCCTTCGATTTCGGCCTTCGGCACCAGGGCAGCCACGGAGTCGACGATGATCACGTCAACAGCGTTGGAACGCACCAGCATGTCGGTGATTTCCAGGGCCTGTTCGCCGGTGTCCGGCTGCGAAACCAGCAGGTCGTCGACGTTGACGCCCAGCTTGCCCGCGTATTCAGGGTCGAGGGCGTGCTCGGCGTCGACGAAGGCGCAGGTGGCGCCGTTTTTCTGGGCTTCGGCGATGACCGACAGGGTCAGCGTGGTTTTACCCGACGATTCCGGGCCGTAGATCTCGACGATACGGCCTTTTGGCAGGCCGCCAATGCCCAGTGCGATGTCCAGGCCCAGCGAGCCGGTGGAGATGGCAGGGATAGCCTGGCGCTCGTGGTCGCCCATGCGCATGACTGCGCCTTTACCGAATTGGCGTTCGATCTGACCCAGGGCCGCAGCCAAGGCGCGCTTCTTGTTGTCGTCCATTGAAATCCTCACGTGTTCGACGTGGCCCTGACGGCCGGAATACCTGTATAAGTAGCCAGTATTATTCCACAGGCCGGCGCTCACGCAAACCCCCTGTCGTCGATTTACTCGGCACCAAGCTGTAACAAGCCGTCTAACGCGGCGATCACCGTCTGTCGGCGCACCGCCTCGCGGTCACCGTCGAACTGCCGGCGCTCGCTGAAGACCCGGCTGCCATCGCCCCAGGCCAGCCACACGGTACCCACCGGCTTGGCGGGCGAGCCACCGTCCGGCCCGGCCACCCCGCTTACCGCCACGGCAAAGCGCGCGCCACTGGCGGCCTGGGCGCCTTTGACCATGGCTTCGACCACTTCCTGGCTAACCGCGCCCACCTGGCCGAACAGCACCTCTGGCACCCCCAGCTGGCGGGTTTTCTGGGCATTGGAATAGGTGACATAACCGGCCTCGAACCAGGCCGAGCTACCGGGTACACGGGTGATGGCTTCGGCGATGCCGCCGCCGGTGCAGGATTCGGCAGTGGTCACCTGCGCGCTGAAGCGGCGCAGATGCTCACCCAGACGCGTGGCAAGCGTGGTGATCGGGTCCATACAGGGCTCCTTGAAGGCTGCCCTCTACCCTATCAGTTAGTTGCTTTCACTGATATTCGGCCAGGTCACGAAGCGGGCAGCCACAACGGCGACAGACCTGCCGCGAAATGACGATCTCGCCAATGAACAGGCGTTCGACCTCGACCGGTTTGTGCCTGTACAGCCCGCAGATCATGCGCCTGAGCCAATGGGGCATGTCAGAAGTTCAGCCGCAGCACGGTACGCCAGAAGTTCTTGATCGGTGAACGCTGGTGCTTGGCCCAGTTACGCTCCCACCACTCATCCTCATTGCGCACTACCTGCTCCAGATCGCTACCCGCCACGGCTGCAGCATGTTGGCGATACAGCATCGGGAACACGCAGTGCTGACGAATCTTGTGCTTGACCACCACATCCACAGGCGTGCCATCGTAAGGCGTCTCTGCCAGGATCCGGCAGCCTTCGCGCGACAGTACATAAGCGTGCAGTGCAACCACCCGCCCCCTGGCAATGAACGGGAACCACGTCAGCCAGGTTCGCCCCATGGAATAGCCCAGATGCAGGGCCTGGAAAGAGCGTGTCTGCATGAAGCGGTTCACCCAGCGCACCCGCGAAGCCTTGAAATCATAAGCCTTGGCATCGTCTTCGAAGATCAGGATTCGATCCAGCCCGTTGTCCAGTGCGTGGCGTGCCAACTGCTGGTGGGATTCGTAGCAACCCCGCTTGGGGTCACTGTTTTTCGCCACGACATGAAAGACCACTTCATTGTCCAGCTGCCGCCCGATGGTTTCACTGAACAGCTTGCGCCGGTCATCCCGCGTGTCGAGGGAAATACAAAACACCGCATCGACATCAAAACGAATTCCACTCACTGCACTAACCAACCTGATTGCAATAACGGTTAACTTGGCACGGCCAAAAGGGCGCAATCTTCCATGGGAGCCCCATGCTGTCAACAAGCCATGCCCCCACGCCTGCACTGCCCGGCGTTGCAGGTTCTGCCTGTGCGGCAGCCGTGGTAACCTATGCGGCTTGAAAATTCAGGTGGGTCTCGGCGCCGCGCATGCAACACGGAACGCCTCAATTTGCCCCACAATGTTGAGACCTACACTCTAAGTCTTTGATGAATAAAGCACTCTCCGATCTTTCCGCACACACCCCGATGATGCAGCAGTACTGGAAGCTGAAAAACCAGCACCCGGACCAGCTGATGTTCTACCGCATGGGCGACTTCTACGAGATCTTCTACGAAGATGCCAAGAAGGCCGCAAAACTGCTGGACATCACCCTGACCGCGCGCGGTCAGTCGGCTGGCCAGTCCATCCCCATGTGCGGCATTCCGTTCCATTCGCTGGAAGGCTACCTGGCCAAGCTGGTCAAGCTGGGCGAATCGGTGGTGATCTGCGAACAGATCGGCGACCCGGCCACCAGCAAGGGCCCGGTCGAACGCCAGGTGGTGCGCATCATTACCCCCGGCACGGTCAGCGACGAAGCTCTGCTCGACGAGCGCCGCGACAACCTGATTGCCGCGCTGCTCGGTGACGAACGCCTGTTCGGCCTGGCCGTACTGGACATCACCAGCGGCAACTTCAGCGTGCAGGAGATCAAGGGCTGGGAAAACCTGCTGGCCGAACTCGAGCGCCTGAACCCGGTCGAGCTATTGATCCCCGACGACTGGCCACGCGACCTGCCGGCCGAGAAGCGCCCAGGCGCCCGCCGCCGCGCCCCGTGGGACTTCGACCGCGACTCGGCGCGCAAGGCGCTGTGCCAGCAGTTCGCAACCAAGGACCTCAAAGGCTTTGGCTGCGACAAGCTGACCCTGGCCATTGGCGCCGCCGGTTGCCTGCTGACCTACGCCAAGGAAACCCAGCGCACGGCCCTTCCACACCTGCGCAGCTTGCGCCACGAGCGCCTGGACGACACGGTCATCCTCGATGGCGCCAGCCGGCGCAACCTGGAGCTGGACGTCAACCTGGCGGGTGGGCGTGACAACACCCTGCAATCGGTGGTCGATCGTTGCCAGACCGCCATGGCCAGCCGCCTGCTGAGCCGTTGGCTGAACCGCCCCTTGCGCGACCTCAAAGTACTGCAGGCACGTCAGGACTCGATCCGCTGCCTGCTCGACGGCTACCGCTTCGAGAAGCTGCAGCCACAGCTGAAGGAAATTGGCGATATCGAGCGCATCCTCGCCCGTATCGGCCTGCGCAATGCCCGCCCTCGTGACCTGGCGCGCCTGCGCGATGCCTTGGGCGCGTTGCCCGAGCTGCAAAACGCCATGACCGAGCTTGAGGCGCCGCACCTGGCGCGCCTGGCAGCCATCACCGGCACCTACCCGGAGCTGGCCAGCCTGCTGGAGCGTGCAATCATCGACAACCCGCCGGCGGTGATCCGCGACGGCGGCGTGCTCAAGGCCGGCTATGACAGCGAGCTGGACGAGCTGCTGGCCATCAGCGAAAACGCCGGCCAGTTCCTGATCGACCTGGAAGCCCGGGAAAAGGCCCGCACCGGCCTGGCCAACCTCAAGGTCGGCTACAACCGCGTGCATGGCTACTTCATCGAGCTGCCGACCAAGCAGGCCGAACAGGCACCGGGCGACTACATCCGCCGCCAGACGCTCAAGGGTGCCGAACGCTTCATCACCCCTGAGCTGAAAGCGTTCGAGGACAAGGCACTGTCGGCCAAAAGCCGTGCCCTGGCCCGCGAGAAGATGCTCTACGACGCCCTGCTGGAAACCCTGATCAGCCACCTGGCGCCGCTGCAGGACAGCGCCGCGGCCCTGGCCGAACTGGATGTACTCAGCAACCTGGCCGAACGTGCGCTGAACCTCGACCTGAACTGCCCACGCTTCGTCGACGAGCCGTGCCTGCGCATCGAGCAGGGCCGCCACCCGGTGGTGGAACAGGTGCTGACCACGCCATTCGTGGCCAACGACCTAGGCCTGGACAACAGCACGCGCATGCTGATCATCACCGGCCCGAACATGGGCGGTAAGTCCACCTACATGCGCCAGACGGCCCTGATCGTGCTGCTGGCGCACATCGGCAGCTTCGTACCGGCAGCCAGCTGCGAGCTGTCACTGGTCGACCGCATCTTCACCCGCATCGGCTCCAGTGACGACCTGGCTGGCGGGCGCTCGACCTTCATGGTCGAGATGAGCGAAACCGCCAACATTCTGCACAACGCCACCGACCGCAGCCTGGTGCTGATGGATGAAGTAGGCCGTGGCACCAGCACCTTCGACGGCCTGTCGCTGGCCTGGGCCGCCGCCGAGCGCCTCGCGCAATTGCGTGCCTACACCTTGTTCGCCACCCACTACTTCGAGCTCACCGTGCTGCCGGAGAGCGAGCCGCTGGTGGCCAACGTGCACCTCAATGCCACCGAGCACAACGAACGTATCGTGTTCCTGCACCACGTCCTGCCTGGCCCCGCCAGCCAAAGCTACGGCCTGGCCGTGGCGCAACTGGCCGGCGTGCCGACGGCGGTCATCCAGCGCGCCCGCGAACACCTGGGCCGCCTGGAAACCACCAGCCTGCCGCATGAGCCGGCTCCGGCGCAAAAAGCCAAGGACACGCCACAAGTGCCGCACCAGAGCGACCTGTTCGCCAGCCTGCCACACCCGGCCATCGAGAAGCTGGGCAAGCTGCAACTGGACGACATGACCCCGCGTCAAGCTATCGAAATGCTATATCAACTAAAGAACCTGTTATAACGGCAGCCACTACAAGCTGGTAGAATCCGCCGCGGTTTGCTGGTGCTGCAGGTTATTAGCCTGGCCTGCAGCCACATACCTGTAAACCGCGCGGCCCTGAGAGGAAGGGCCGCCGCCGTCGCCTGAGGAGAGAACTAGAAATGACCTTCGTCGTCACCGACAACTGCATCAAATGCAAATACACCGACTGCGTGGAAGTCTGTCCGGTGGACTGCTTCTACGAAGGCCCGAACTTCCTGGTCATCCACCCGGACGAGTGCATCGACTGCGCCCTGTGCGAACCGGAGTGCCCAGCACAAGCCATCTTCTCGGAAGACGAAATCCCAGCCGGGATGGAGAACTTCATCGAGCTGAACGCCGAACTGGCGGAAGTCTGGCCGAACATCACCGAGCGTAAGGACGCCCTGCCGGACGCTGAAGAGTGGGACGGCAAGACTGGCAAGATTGCAGACCTGGAGCGCTGATAGCGCCCGGACACGAAAAAGGCCCCTCGGGGCCTTTTTTGTTTTTCTGCGGGCAAAAAAAAGGGGCGGTTTGACCCGCCCACATTTTTTCCGTAGTCCCTGCTTGTCCCAAACATCATCCTGATGAAATCGCGTCTTGCGATGTCCTTGGCCTCCTCCCTGGAAGCCTGTGCATGTCCGTGTGCACAGTTCGAATACTAGCGGCTTCAGCTGAGCGGGCAAGCGCGAAACCTCACAAGGTATTACACGGGACACATTTCCACACAGCCGAATAACGCATGAATTTCAATGAGTTGGAAAAATACCGGGGCTGAAAACGACAATGATTTACTGAGACTTGCATAGATAGCTTACAAAACAAGTAAGAAAAGGCTTACATGCAATGTTACCGAGGTGGCGCCATACATCACGGGACTGCTTTGTAGCCCCTCGACAGACGCACACGAAAGACCTGTTTTCATCACACACAAAAACGCCCCGAGGTCATCGGGGCGCTTTTGATTTACAGGCTTTCGCTACTGGAACAACGACTCGCTGGACAGGCCGTTCTTCTCCAGGATCTCACGCAGGCGCTTGAGCCCTTCTACCTGGATCTGCCGCACCCGTTCCCGGGTCAGGCCGATCTCCAGGCCAACATCCTCCAGGGTGCTGCTTTCATGCCCGCGCAGGCCAAAGCGGCGTACCACCACTTCACGCTGCTTATCGGTCAACTCTCCCAGCCACTGGTCGATGCTCTGCGACAGGTCGTCATCCTGTAGCAGCTCGCACGGGTCTGTCGGTCGGTCGTCGGTCAGGGTGTCGAGCAGGGTCTTGTCCGAATCCGGGCCAAGCGACACATCCACCGAAGACACCCGTTCGTTCAGGCCGAGCATGCGTTTGACCTCGGCGACGGGCTTCTCCAGCAACGTGGCGATTTCTTCCGGGGAGGGTTCGTGGTCCAGCTTTTGGGTCAGCTCACGGGCCGCGCGCAGGTAGACGTTCAGCTCTTTGACCACGTGGATCGGCAAGCGAATGGTGCGGGTCTGGTTCATGATCGCCCGCTCGATGGTCTGGCGAATCCACCAGGTCGCATAGGTCGAGAAACGGAAACCACGCTCCGGGTCGAACTTCTCGACCGCACGGATCAGCCCCAGGTTGCCCTCCTCGATCAGGTCGAGCAGCGACAGGCCACGGTTCACGTAACGACGGGCAATTTTAACAACCAGGCGCAGGTTGCTTTCGATCATGCGCTTGCGGCCAGCAGGGTCACCCTTTTGCGACAAACGCGCAAAATGCACTTCCTCTTCCGGCGAAAGCAGCGGCGAGAAGCCGATTTCGTTCAGATACAGCTGGGTGGCATCGAGCGCCCGGCTGTAATCGATGTACTTGTGTTGCTTGAGCGAAGAGCCCGACTTGGCCCTCGTCCGAACCGAAGATACAGCAGGTTCGTCTGACACCACATCCGTTTCCAAAACGATACCCGTCTCCATCAGGAGGACGTCATCGTCGATGTCAAACTCCGGCACTTCTTTACTGAGAGCCATTGTTATAGTCCTTTGCTGAGTTCGAACTCAGACTCGAGCGGCACCTTTATCCCTGGCAGCGCTTGAGCCTGTCCCCTCTACATCACAGGAACAGGCCGGGTACAACGATCAACGGCGTGGCAGGAACTGGAGTGGATCGACGGGTTTGCCCTGGCGGCGAATCTCGAAATGCAGCTTCACCCGATCTGTGCCCGTAGACCCCATTTCAGCAATCGACTGCCCTGCCTTGACCTGCTGCCCCTCCCGAACCAACAGCCTGCGGTTATGGCCGTAGGCACTGACGTAGGTATCACTGTGCTTGATGATGATCAGCTCGCCGTAGCCCCTTAAACCACTCCCGGCGTAAACCACCGCACCATCAGACGCAGCAAAAACAGGCTGTCCCAAATCACCGGCGATATCAATGCCTTTATTCAAACTACCGTTTGAAGCAAATTTTCCAATCAGCACGCCGTTGGCAGGCCAGGTCCAGCCGCCTACGGCGCGCTCTGCCGCAGGCACGGTGGTGGCAACCGGCGTACTGGTGGAGGTTGCCGGCGTTGCCGGTTTGCTGGTGTTGGCAGGCGTCACAGCAGTCGTGCCTACGGGCCTGCGGGTGACCGTGGTGCGGCTCGATGAAGAGGGGCTGGACACCACCGTGGTACTGCTGCTGGAACCGCTGCTGAAACGAATCGCTTGCCCCGGGCGAATGGTATAAGGCGCCGCGATGCCGTTGCGTGCGGCCAGCTCCTTGTAGTCCCAGCCATAGCGGAAGGCAATGGAGAACAGCGTGTCACCCGGCTTGACGACGTACTGCCCGGACGTCACCGCCGGGCGCTTGGGCACGGTGTTATTGCGGTCGACTACCCGCGCACTGCTGTTGCTGCTGGTGCTCGAGCAACCCACCAGTAGCGTGCCCATGGCCAGTGCAATCACCAGAAGCTTGAAACCCGACCCGTCCTTGCGCTGCCGAATGACTGTGTGACCCACCCGCGCTCCCCTCATGGTGCCGAAAAACGATATGAAGACAAGAAATGCAATATTGTTGCAATTATAACCAAGCCGGCCAGTATTGGCAGGCGGGTGCAAAAGGCTGTTGCAATACCCCGGTGCGAGCTAGCGCTTTCTACCGCCAGATAGACAGGGCGAAGCGGCAAGAATTCGCCGCTGGCGCAAAAATACCGCGCGGCTCATACCCGCAAGCCTCAGGCCAGCGGACCATTGAGTAGCGGGACGAAGCGCACGGCCCCCAGCACGCGCCGGGAGAATCCATGCTCCTCGCGCACGATCAGCATCAGTTGCTGCGCTTCGCCGGTCGCCCCCACCGGGATCACCATGCGCCCCCCGGGTGCAAGCTGGTCAAGCAATGCCTGCGGCACTTCTGGCGCCACCGCCGTGACGATGATGCCGTTGTACGGCGCCAGCGCCGGCCAGCCTTCGCAGCCATCGCCCCAGCGGAATACCACGTTGCGCAGGTTCAGCTCCACCAGGCGCTCTTTGGCCCGGTCCTGCAGCACCTTGATACGCTCCACCGAAAACACCCGTTCCACCAGCTGGGCCAGGATCGCCGTCTGGTAGCCTGAGCCGGTACCAATCTCCAGCACCTTGTCCAGCGGCCCGGCCTCGAGCAGCAGCTCGCTCATGTGGGCAACCATGAACGGCTGCGAGATGGTCTGGTTGTGGCCGATGGGCAATGCGGTGTCTTCGTAGGCACGATGCGCCAGTGCCTCGTCGACGAACAGGTGGCGCGGGGTGCGACGAATCACGTCGAGCACCTTGGTGTTCGAAACGCCCTCTTCGCACAGACGCTGGATCAGCCGCTCCCGGGTACGCTGGGAGGTCATGCCGATGCCGCGGCGCAGCATATCGTCCTCGCGCATCAGAGCAGGCCCTCCAGCCAACCGTCGAGCTGCTCGAAGGCATCATTGAAGGTGCGGTCGAGTTGCAACGGGGTGATCGATACATAGCCCTGCATCACCGCGTGGAAGTCGGTACCCGGGCCGCCGTCCTCGGCATCGCCGGCCACGGCGATCCAGTAACCTTCCTTGCCGCGCGGGTTGACCACCTTGGTCGGTGCCGCCGCCCGCGCCCGGTGACCGAGGCGGGTGAGCCGGATGCCACGAATGTGCTCCAGCGGCAGGTTGGGAATGTTTACGTTGAGCACGGTGCGGGGTGGCAGCGCCAGGCGCGACTGGGCCTCGACCAGGCGGCGGGCGATATGGGCCGCGGTCGGCAGGTTGTCCGGCTGGCGCGACAACAGCGAAAACGCCAGCGACGTGCCACCCAGGAAGCGGCCTTCCAACGCTGCGGCGACCGTGCCCGAATACAGCACGTCATCGCCCAGGTTGGCACCGAGGTTGATCCCCGACACGACCATGTCCGGCGTGTGCGGCAACAGCCCATTGAGCCCCAGGTGCACACAGTCGGTCGGCGTGCCGTTGAGGCTGATGAAACCGTTGGCCAGGGTTTGCGGGTGCAGTGGCCGGTCCAGCGTCAGCGAACTGCTGGCGCCGCTCTTGTCTTGCTCCGGGGCGATCACCGAGCACTCGGCGTAATCCGCCAGCGCAGCGTGCAGCGCGGCGATGCCGGGCGCGGTAACACCGTCGTCGTTCGAAATCAGAATACGCATGGGCTGTCCGTCTGCCCT
Organism: Pseudomonas sp. RV120224-01b; assembly: GCF_003208145.1. Taxonomy (NCBI): domain Bacteria; kingdom Pseudomonadati; phylum Pseudomonadota; class Gammaproteobacteria; order Pseudomonadales; family Pseudomonadaceae; genus Pseudomonas; species Pseudomonas sp. RV120224-01b. The sequence goes on from NZ_QKMQ01000008.1 coordinate 242,298, forward strand.
GCCGACACCAGATCCACTACTTCACGCACCACCACGGTGGCGAAGCATCCGGCCGGCAGGACGAATTCCAGTTGCAGGATATCAGGCTCGGGATAATGCCATGTCAGGCCGCCAATAGGGAGCCGCAAAATGCGCCGTTCGTGATCCATGCCCGCCTGGGCCAACCACTGGCAAAGTGCCGGTTGATCTGCACCGACGGCGTTTTCCAGGCGGGCAGTCGCCCCGTCAGCAGGCGAAGCGCCCTCGCCCCACATCGGGCCGGTCGGGTGCAGATCGAGAATCGCCAGGCGCGGGTCGGCACATTCCGCCTCTCCCGCCGGGAAAAAGCTACGGCTGTCAGTGAATGCCAGCAGGTCGCCGACCTGCGCCCGCGCCCAGCTACCTTCGGCGACACGCGCAGCCAGCACCTGATTGAACAGGTAGCTGCGCCCGGCCGAAAGCAGCCGCGAACGCACATTGCGCTGCTCGGGCAAGGCTTTGCGCGCCGCCCAGTCGAGAGCGTCATGGACGTTGCCGCCGCCGTGACCGAAGCGCTGGGTGCCGAAATAGTTGGGTACACCGTGCTGCTTCAGCTGTTCCAGGCGCGCGTCCAGCGCCTGGTGATCCGCCGCCAGGGCCGTCAGGCGCAGGGTGAAGCCGTTGGCCGAATGCGCGCCACGCTGCAACTTGCGCTGGTGACGCACCTGCTTGAGCACGCGCAGGCTGGCATCCTCGGCACGCGACAGGTCCGGGTCGGCCTTGCCTGGCAGGTGCAGGCTGAACCACTGACGGGTCAGGGCCTGACGGTCCTTGAGCCCGGCATAGCTGATGGTGCGCACCGGCACACCGGCGGCGCGCGCCAGGCGGCGAGCGGCCTCTTCGGTGTTCAGGTCACGCTTCTCGACCCACAGCCACAAGTGCTCGCCCTGGCCGGACAGTGGAATATCCAGCACTTCGTCGACCTGGAAGTCTTCGGCCACCGCCTTGAGGACGGCGGTGCCCAGTGGTTCGCCCGATGCGCGCGGGCCCAGCAGTTCCAGTTCGGTCATGCTGGCAGCAGCAGGGCGACCGAATGCACGGCAATACCCTCCTCGCGGCCGGTGAAGCCCAGCTTTTCGGTGGTGGTGGCCTTGACGTTGACCTGGTCGAGCTCGGCCTGCAGGTCCTCGGCGATCAGCTGGCGCATGGTCTCGATGTGCGGGGCCATCTTCGGTGCCTGGGCGACGATGGTGGCGTCGACGTTGCCGACCTTCCAGCCCTTGGCCTTGACGATGCCAACCACATGGCGCAGCAGCACGCGGCTGTCGGCACCCTTGAACTGTGGGTCGGTGTCGGGGAAGTGCTTGCCGATATCGCCCAGCGCCGCAGCACCCAGCAAGGCATCGCTCAGGGCGTGCAGCAGCACGTCGCCGTCGGAGTGGGCCAGCAGGCCGTATTTGTGGGGGATACGCACCCCGCCCAGGGTAATGAAATCACCGTCGCAGAAACGGTGCACATCGTAGCCGTGGCCAATACGCATAAGAAAACGCCCTGAATGAGTCAGGGCGTGATTCTACCTGCTTTTGAGGCATTGGGGCTGCTTCGCAGCCCATCGCCGGCAAGCCAGCTCCCACCCCGACCGCATAGGCCTCAGGCCATGCGCAATCCCTGTGGGAGCTGGCTTGCCGGCGATGAGGCAAACACCGCAGTTATGCGTTAAACCCGCCCCAGTGCCACCGCATGATGGCGCAGGTGTTCCTCGATGAAGCTGGCAATGAAGTAGTAGCTATGGTCATAACCCGGCTGCAGGCGCAGGGTCAGTTCATGCCCCCCTTTGCGTGCCGCCTGCTCCAGCGCTTCAGGCTTGAGCTGCTTTTCGAGAAAATCATCACGGTCGCCCTGGTCCACCAGCAACGGCGGGCACTCGCCGGCCGGCGTTTCGGCCAACAGCACACTGGCATCCCACTCACGCCAGCGCGCACGGTCGTCACCCAGGTAGCGGCTAAAGGCCTTCTCGCCCCATGGGCAGTCCATCGGGTTGCTGATCGGCGAGAACGCCGACACCGAACGGTAACGCCCCGGGTTGCGCAAGGCGCACACCAGTGCGCCATGCCCGCCCATGGAGTGGCCACTGATACTGCGCTCGCCCGATGCCGGGAAGTGCGCCTCGATCAGCGCGGGCAACTCCTCCACCACATAGTCGTGCATGTGGTAGTGCTTGGCCCAGGGTTGCTGGGTGGCGTTGAGGTAGAAGCCCGCCCCCAGGCCGAAGTCCCAGGCGCCGTCCGGGTCGCCCGGCACCTGCTCGCCACGCGGGCTGGTGTCGGGGGCGACGATGATCAGCCCAAGCTCGGCGGCCAGGCGCTGGGCGCCGGCCTTCTGCATGAAGTTCTCGTCGGTGCAGGTGAGGCCGCTGAGCCAGTACAGCACCGGCAGCTTCTCACCCAGCTCGGCCTGCGGCGGCAAGTACACGGCAAATACCATGTCGCAGCCCAGCACCTTGGAGTGATGCCGGTAACGCTTGTGCCAACCGCCGAAGCTTTTCTGGCAGGAGATGTTATCCAGGCTCATGGCGTACCTCAGAAGTGGATCACGCTGCGGATGCTCTTGCCTTCATGCATCAGGTCGAAGGCTTTGTTGATGTCCTCCAGGCCCATGGTGTGGGTGATGAAGGTATCCAGCGGGATCTCGCCCTTCTCGGACATTTCCACGTAGCTTGGCAGCTCGCTGCGGCCACGCACGCCACCGAACGCCGAACCGCGCCATACCCGGCCGGTCACCAGCTGGAACGGACGGGTGGCGATTTCCTGGCCGGCACCGGCCACGCCGATGATCACCGACTCGCCCCAGCCCTTGTGGCAGCACTCCAGCGCCGCACGCATCAGTTGCACGTTGCCGATGCACTCGAAGGAGAAGTCCACACCACCGTCGGTGAGGTCGACGATCACTTCCTGGATCGGGCGGTCGTAGTCTTTCGAGTTGATGCAGTCGGTGGCGCCCAGCTGGCGGGCGATCTCGAACTTGGCCGGGTTGATGTCGATGGCGATGATGCGCGAGGCCTTGGCCTTGACCGCACCGATCACCGCCGACAGGCCGATGCCGCCCAGGCCGAAGATGGCCACGGTATCACCCGGCTTGACCTTGGCGGTGTTGAGCACCGCACCAATACCGGTGGTAACGCCACAGCCCAGCAGGCACACCTTTTCCAGGGGTGCTTCTTTCTGGATCTTGGCCACGGAGATTTCCGGCAGCACGGTGTACTCGGAGAAGGTCGAGGTACCCATGTAGTGGAACAGTTGCTGGCCCTTGTACGAGAAGCGCGTGGTGCCGTCGGGCATCAGGCCCTTGCCTTGGGTCGCACGGATGGCCTGGCACAGGTTGGTCTTGCCCGAGAGGCAGAACTTGCACTTGCCGCATTCCGGGGTGTAGAGCGGAATCACATGATCGCCAACGGCCACCGAGGTCACGCCCTCGCCTACCGCTTCAACGATCGCGCCACCTTCGTGGCCGAGGATCGACGGGAAGATGCCTTCCGGGTCGGCACCGGACAGGGTGTAGGCGTCGGTGTGGCAGACACCGCTGGCGACCACGCGCAGCAGCACTTCACCGGCCTTGGGCATGGCCACGTCGACTTCGACGATCTCCAGGGGTTTCTTGGCTTCGAAGGCTACGGCGGCACGGGACTTGATCATCAAAGGTCTCCAGACAGAGTGTCGATTCAGGCTTGCAGTGTAATTCACTGCCTTTTGATGAATAATCCAGGCAAAGACAAAACATTATTGCCATGCAGGGATAATCAATGAGCAGCCGCTGGGAAGGTATCGACGAATTCGTCGCCGTGGCCGAATCTGGACAGTTCACGGCAGCAGCCGAACGCCTGGGGGTTTCCTCGTCGCACATCAGTCGCCAGATCGCCCGGCTGGAGGAGCGCCTGCAAACACGCCTGCTCTACCGCAGTACCCGTCGGGTGACCTTGAGCGAGGCCGGGCAAACCTTTCTGCAGCATTGCCAACGTCTTCAGGATGGCCGCGAGGAAGCCCTGCGCGCCATGGGCGACTTGGCCAGCGAGCCAAAGGGGTTGCTGCGCATGACTTGCGCGGTAGCGTACGGCGAGCGCTTCATCGTGCCGCTCGTGACACGGTTCATGGCGCTGTACCCGCAGTTGCGGGTGGAGGTGGAGTTGAGCAACCACACCCTCGACCTGCTGCACGAAGGCATGGACCTTGCCATCCGTTTGGGGCGGCTGGCCGACTCACGGTTGGTGGCCGCCCGCCTCGCCCCCCGGCGCATGTACCTGTGTGCCTCGCCGGCTTATCTGGAACGTTACGGTCGCCCCCACAGCCTGTCAGAGTTGGCGCGACACAATTGCCTGGTGGGCAGTTCGGACTTGTGGGCATTGCAGCAGGATGGGCGCGAGATCAGCCAGCGGGTGCAAGGGAACTGGCGCTGCAACAGTGGGCAGGCGGTGCTGGATGCGGCGCTGCAGGGGATGGGGTTGTGCCAGTTGCCGGATTATTACGTGCTGGAGCACTTGAATACGGGGGCTCTGGTGTCGTTGCTGGAAGCGCACCAGCCGCCGAATACGGCAGTGTGGGCGCTGTATCCGCAGCAGCGGCACCTATCGCCCAAAGTGCGGCGGCTGGTGGATTACCTGAAGGAAGGGTTGGCGGGGTTGCCGGAATATCGTTTCGGCTGAAGGGATATGCTGGCTGTACCGGCCTCTTCGCGGGCAAGCCCGCTCCCACAGGTCATGCGCAGACCTTGAGGCTGGCGCCGTACCTGTGGGAGCGGGCTTGCCCGCGAAGAAGCCAACACCGGTTTGAGCCTTCAGCGCCGCCCAGCCCAGCGCTGGCGCAACCACTCCAGGTCTTCCGGCCGGGTCACCTTGATGTTGTCACTGCGCCCTTCCACCAGCCGCGGCGCCTGGCCGGACCACTCAATGGCAGAAGCTTCATCGGTAACCACCACATCCGACACCAGGCACTCGGCCAACGCCCGGTGCAGTGCCCCAAGGCGGAACATCTGCGGTGTGTAGGCCTGCCAGATGGTGCTGCGGTCCACGGTAGCACTTACCCGGCCGCTGCCATCGGCACGCTTGAGGGTATCGCGCGCCGGTACCGCCAGCAGGCCACCCACCGGGTCGTCCGCCAGCTCCGACAACAGCTTGTCCAGGTCGCTGCGCGCCAAATTCGGCCGCGCAGCATCATGCACCAGCACCCAGTCGCTGTCCGAGGCGCCTTGCGCATGCAGCAACAGCAAGGCATTGAGCACCGAATCGGCACGCTCGCGCCCGCCCGCTGCGCGCTGGATGCGCGGGTCGCTGGCGCAACGCAGGGCCGGCCAGTACGGGTCATCTTCAGCAATGCTGACCACCACGCCTTTGAGCGCCGGGTGGCCAAGAAAACAGTCGAGGCTGTGCTCGAGGATGGTCTGCCCAGCCAGCTCCAGGTATTGCTTGGGGCGGTCGGCAGCCATGCGGGCACCTACGCCCGCAGCAGGAATCACGGCCCAGAAGGCCGGTAAGGTATCGATCATTTCTGTGGCAACTGGAAGAGGGTTTCGCCCTCTTTGACCATTCCCAATTCGTGGCGAGCCCGTTCTTCAACGGTCTCCATGCCTTTTTTCAGCTCCAGCACTTCGGCATCGAGCACGCGGTTGCGCTCAAGCAAGCGCTCGTTCTCGGCATGCTGCTCGTCAATCTGCTGCTTCAGTTCGGTCACTTGCGCCAGGCTGCCATTACCCACCCACAGGCGGTACTGCAGGCCACCCAGCAGCAGGAGCAGAACGAGGAACACCCAATAGGGACTGCGCATCACGTTATCCAGGTTAAAAAGGCTGCCGCGTACTTGTTACTTCGGGGCCTCGAATAGCACGAAGCCTGGCCGAGGCCAGGCTTCGTTGACAGAAACCCGTTGGGATGAAGGAAAGATCAGTACGAACGTTCCTACAACTCCGGCTGCTGTCTTTTTACCATCTCTTGCTTAGCCGCGAAACTCGGCACGACCACGGTAAACCGCTTTGGCACCCAGTTGCTCTTCGATGCGCAGCAGCTGGTTGTACTTGGAAACGCGGTCGGAACGGCACAGCGAACCAGTCTTGATCTGGCCAGCAGCGGTACCCACGGCCAGGTCGGCAATGGTCGAGTCTTCGGTTTCACCGGAGCGGTGCGAGATCACTGCGGTGTAGCCGGCAGCCTTGGCCATCTGGATGGCTTCCAGGGTTTCGGTCAGCGAGCCGATCTGGTTGAACTTGATCAGGATCGAGTTACCGATGCCCTTCTCGATGCCTTCCTTCAGGATCTTGGTGTTGGTCACGAACAGGTCGTCGCCCACCAGCTGTACCTTTTCACCAATCTTGTCGGTGAGGATCTTCCAGCCAGCCCAGTCGGACTCGTCCAGGCCATCTTCGATCGAGATGATCGGGAAGCGCTCGGTCAGGCCTTTCAGGTACTCGGCGAAACCTTCAGCGTCGAACGACTTGCCTTCGCCGGACAGGTTGTACTTGCCGTCTTCGTAGAATTCGGAAGCCGCGCAGTCCAGGGCCAGGGTCACGTCGGTGCCCAGCTTGTAGCCGGCTTTTTCGACCGCTTCGGCGATGGCGCCCAGGGCGTCTTCGTTGGAAGCCAGGTTAGGAGCGAAACCACCTTCGTCACCCACGGCAGTGTTCAGGCCACGGGCCTTCAGCACAGCTTTGAGGTGGTGGAAGATTTCGGTACCCATGCGCAGGCCGTCGGAGAAGGTCTTGGCGCCAACCGGCTGAACCATGAACTCCTGGATGTCGACGTTGTTGTCGGCGTGCTCGCCACCGTTGATGATGTTCATCATCGGAACCGGCATCGAGTACTGGCCCGGAGTGCCGTTCAGGTTGGCGATGTGCGCGTACAGCGGCAGGTCCTGGTCCTGGGCAGCGGCCTTGGCGGCAGCCAGGGAAACAGCCAGGATGGCGTTGGCGCCCAGCTTGGCCTTGTTCTCGGTACCGTCCAGTTCGATCATGGCGTGGTCCAGGGCCTTCTGGTCGGAAGGGTCCTTGCCCAGCAGCAGGTCACGGATCGGGCCGTTGATGTTGGCGACGGCCTTCAGCACGCCCTTGCCCAGGTAACGGCTCTTGTCGCCATCACGCAGCTCCAGCGCTTCGCGCGAGCCGGTGGAAGCACCGGACGGCGCGCAAGCGCTGCCGATGATGCCGTTGTCGAGCAGTACATCGGCTTCCACGGTGGGGTTGCCACGCGAATCGAGAACTTCACGACCTTTGATGTCGACGATTTTTGCCATTGTTGTAAGCACTCCAGAATTGACGAAAACAACTTAGCTTAAGAAATTCTTGCCGTTCACCAGGCGGATTTGCAGTGGGCAGGCCGGGTGAAGGGAGCCCCTGACCGATTGGTCAGGGGTGGATCGGGCGGTACTTTACCCGAGAAATGAGCTTTACGCGGTTTCTACCGTCGGAAAACTTTTCACCAGGTCGTCCAGTTGCTTGAGCTGGGCCAGGAATGGCTCCAGTTTGTCCAGGCGCAGGGCGCATGGGCCATCGCATTTGGCGTTGTCCGGGTCCGGGTGGGCTTCGAGGAACAGGCCGGCCAGGCCCTGGCTCATGCCCGCCTTGGCCAGGTCGGTGACCTGGGCGCGGCGGCCACCGGCGGAATCAGCGCGACCGCCCGGCGTCTGCAGGGCGTGGGTCACGTCGAAGAACACCGGGTACTCGAACTGCTTCATGATGCCGAAGCCGAGCATGTCCACCACCAGGTTGTTGTAGCCGAAGCTCGAACCGCGCTCACACAGGATGAGCTGGTCGTTACCAGCCTCGACGCACTTGGCGAGGATGTGCTTCATCTCGTGCGGCGCGAGGAACTGCGCCTTCTTGATGTTGATCACAGCGCCGGTCTTGGCCATCGCGACGACCAGGTCGGTCTGGCGCGAAAGAAAGGCTGGCAACTGGATGATGTCACACACCTTGGCCACCGGCTCGCACTGGTAGGGCTCGTGCACATCAGTGATCACCGGCACGTTGAAAGTGCGCTTGATCTCTTCGAAGATCTTCAGCCCTTCTTCCATGCCCGGGCCACGGTAAGACGTCACCGACGAACGGTTGGCCTTGTCGAAGCTGGCCTTGAACACGTAGGGGATACCGAGCTTCTCGGTAACCCGCACGTACTCCTCGCAGACCTTCATTGCCAGGTCACGGGACTCCAGGACGTTCATGCCGCCGAACAGGACGAACGGCTTGTCGTTGGCGATCTCGATGTTACCGACGCGGATGATCTTCTGGGTCATTGATCAGGCCTTGTTCTTCTGAGCCAGGGCTGCCTTGACGAAACCACTGAACAGCGGGTGGCCGTCACGCGGGGTGGAGGTGAACTCCGGGTGGAACTGGCAGGCGACGAACCATGGGTGGTCCTTGGACTCGACCACTTCCACCAGCGCGCCGTCTTCGGAACGGCCAGAAACCACCAGGCCAGCGTCGACCAGTTGCGGCAGCAGGTTGTTGTTCACTTCGTAGCGGTGGCGGTGACGCTCGGTGATCACGTCCTTGCCGTAGCAGTCGTGTACCTTGGAACCGGCAGCCAGCTGGCAGTCCTGTGCGCCCAGGCGCATGGTGCCGCCCAGGTCGGAAGCCTCGTTGCGGGTTTCGACGGCACCGGTGGCATCGGCCCACTCGGTGATCAGGCCGACCACAGGGTGGCCGCTGTTGCGGTCGAACTCGGTGGAGTTGGCGTCTTTCCAGCCCATGACGTTACGGGCGAATTCGATCACGGCCACCTGCATGCCCAGGCAGATACCCAGGTACGGCACTTTGTTTTCACGGGCATATTGCACCGCAGTGATCTTGCCTTCCACGCCGCGCAGGCCGAAACCGCCCGGCACCAGAATGGCATCGGCGCCCTCGAGCAGGCTGGTGCCCTGGTTCTCGATGTCTTCCGAATCGATGTAGCGCAGGTTGACCTTGGTACGGTTGGTGATGCCGGCGTGGCTCATCGCTTCGATCAGCGACTTGTACGCGTCCAGCAGCTCCATGTACTTGCCGACCATGGCGATGGTCACTTCCTGCTCAGGGTTGAGCTTGGCATCGACCACCTTGTCCCACTCGGACAGGTCGGCGCCACTGCACTGCAGGCCGAAACGCTCGACGACGAAGTCGTCCAGGCCCTGTGCGTGCAGTACACCCGGGATCTTGTAGATGGTGTCGACGTCTTCCAGCGAAATCACCGCACGCTCTTCAACGTTGGTGAACAGCGCGATCTTGCGACGCGACGAGGCATCGACCGGGTGGTCGGAGCGGCAGATCAGCACGTCAGGCTGCAGGCCGATGGAGCGCAGCTCCTTGACCGAGTGCTGGGTCGGCTTGGTCTTGGTTTCGCCAGCGGTGGCGATGTACGGGACCAGGGTCAGGTGCATCAGCATGGCGCGCTTGGAGCCCACTTCGACGCGCAGCTGGCGGATGGCCTCGAGGAACGGCTGCGACTCGATGTCACCCACGGTACCGCCGATTTCCACCAGGGCCACGTCGGCATCGCCGGCACCCTTGATGATGCGACGCTTGATCTCGTCGGTGATGTGCGGGATGACCTGGATGGTCGCGCCCAGGTAATCACCACGACGCTCTTTACGCAGCACGTGCTCGTAGATGCGGCCGGTGGTGAAGTTGTTGTTCTGGGTCATGGTGGTGCGGATGAACCGCTCGTAGTGGCCCAGGTCGAGGTCGGTCTCGGCGCCATCGTGGGTGACGAACACTTCACCGTGCTGGAACGGGCTCATGGTGCCCGGATCGACGTTGATGTACGGATCCAGCTTGAGCATGGTGACCTTCAGGCCCCGCGCTTCCAGGATGGCCGCCAGGGAAGCCGAGGCAATGCCTTTCCCCAATGAAGAAACAACACCGCCCGTGACGAATATGTAGCGCGTCATGAAAAACCCTAGAAGTCTGCGTTAAGGCGGCCAGCGCCGCCGGAGAAAGCGAAGGAAGGCCGAAGCCCCCGATCACCTGCGTCAATCACAGTGCATCTCGAAAAACTGCCGCGTCTGTACAGACCAGGGGTATCCCCGGCATGGAGCTCGCTCGTCATTTCCAGAATCAGCCCAGCAAAAAACTGCTTGGTAATCGGCAACTCCTGTGTTTTCGCGGAACCCACAGAAGCTGTATCAAGAAGGGAGGGTAGTCTACCCGAATGTACCCTTCAGCTCAAACCTTGCGCGTTCGTCGGTAACTGCCAGTGCAGCTGGCAATCCGCCTGCACCAACCCCGGCAGGTTGGCCACTGCCAGCAAACACTCGCCCTGATACAGCAGCGGCAGGCGTGGGCGCAGGAAATGCGGCACCTGCAACTCGTTGAGCAGGCGCTTGAGGTCGCGCCGCCCACGGCCAGGGATGTCCAGCATTTCGCCGCCCTGGCGATAGGCGATGCGCAGGTCTCCGAGCGGCTGTGCGACCGCAAGACGCACGCTGCCGTTACCTGGCAGCAACAGCGGCCCGGTGGGGTTCGCCCAGGCCAGCTCGCCGACGGGCAACTGTAGCCAGTCACCACTCAGCCACCAGATGCGCCCATGGCTGCGCAGCAGTTGCCCGTCGGCGAGCCGCCAGACCGGCTGCGCATCCCCGGCAGCATCACGCAGGTCCGCCCAGCCGGCCCAGTGTCGGGTGTCTGGCAAACGGGTGCGAAGGCTCAGCCAATACTGCAGGGCATTGCGCTGACGGGCGGGCGACAACGCGACCAGAGATGCCAGATCGAGCGAGTCCAACCCGGCCCAGGCCTGCGGCGCCCCCCTTGCTGCGCACGCAAGGTCACCTTGGGCGAGCTCGTCCAGCAGCCCCAAGGCTTCGCCCAGGTGCTCTGCGGCGCGGGCGAGGTTCTGGGTGGTTTGCGGCCAACGTTGCTGCAAATGCGGGAGCACCTCGCCACGCAGAAAGTTGCGGGCGAAATGTGTGTCGGCGTTTGACGGGTCTTCGATCCAGGCCAGCCCCTTCATTCGGGCATAGGCTTGCAGCTGCTGCCGAGCACAAGCCAGCAAAGGCCTGACCAGACTGCCCTGCCCTAGCGCCCGCTGCACCGGCATTGCAGCCAGGCCACGCAGACCGGCGCCGCGCAACAGACGAAACAGCAGGGTTTCGGCCTGGTCGTCACGGTGCTGGCCGGTGAACAGGATGTCGCCGGGGCTCAGGGCTTGCTTGAACGCGGCATAGCGGGCGTCGCGAGCGGCCTGTTCGAGGCTGGCGCCGGGGGCGACCTGGACGTGAATGACCTGCAGTTCGATACCGAGATTGTCGCAGATGGCTTGGCAGTGTGCGGGCCAGGCGTCGGCAGCGGTTTGCAGACCATGATGGATGTGGATCGCACGCAGCGGGGGGGATGTGTGATGGCGAGCGTAGTCGGCCAGCAGGTGCAGGAGGACGGTGGAGTCGAGGCCGCCGGAGAAGGCGATATGCCAAGCGGGGGCATTGAGCCAAGGGGTGAGGTTGATCATAAAGGCCTCACATGGCTTGAAATTGCCGGGGGTGCTTTGCCCCCCTATCGCCGGCAAGCCAGGCCCCCACAGTGTCCGTGTTGACGCTGATCCTTGTGGGAGCCTGGCTTGCCGGCGATGGGCCGCAAAGCGGCCCCGGGTTTATCAGAGACCGTAGCTCATCAGGCGCTCGTAACGGCGGGCCAGCAGCGCGTCGTTGTCGAACTTGCTGAGCATGTCCAGCTGCTGCACCAGGTCGGCGCGGATGCTTTCCGACATCTTGGCCGGGTCGCGGTGGGCGCCGCCCAACGGTTCCTGGATCACCTTGTCGACGATGTTCAGGCTTTTCAGGCGCTCGGCAGTGATACCCATGGCCTCGGCCGCATCAGCTGCCTTGTCGGCAGTCTTCCACAGGATCGAAGCACAACCTTCCGGCGAGATCACTGAGTAGGTGGAATACTGCAGCATGTTGAGCTGGTCACACACACCGATGGCCAGTGCACCGCCAGAACCACCCTCGCCAATCACGGTCGCGATGATCGGGGTTTTCAGGCGAGCCATCACTCGCAGGTTCCAGGCGATTGCCTCGCTCTGGTTGCGCTCTTCGGCGTCGATACCCGGGTAGGCGCCCGGAGTGTCGATGAACGTCAGGATCGGCATCTTGAAGCGCTCGGCCATTTCCATCAGGCGGCAAGCCTTGCGGTAGCCTTCCGGGCGCGGCATGCCGAAGTTGCGGCGCACCTTCTCGCGCACTTCACGGCCCTTCTGGTGGCCGATGACCATGACCGGCTTGCCGTCCAGGCGTGCGGTACCACCCACAATGGCGGCGTCGTCGGAGAAGTGGCGGTCACCGTGCAGCTCTTCGAACTCGGTGAAGATGTGTTCCAGGTAGTCCAGGGTGTAAGGACGACGCGGATGACGGGCCAGACGGGCGATCTGCCAGCTGGTCAGGTTGCCGAAGATGCTTTCGGTCAGGGTGCTGCTCTTGTCTTGCAGACGGGCAATTTCATCGCTGATGTTCAGCGAGTTGTCGTTGCCTACCAGGCGCAGGCCTTCGATCTTGGCTTGCAGGTCGGCAATCGGCTGTTCGAAATCGAGAAAATTCGGGTTCATAGTCATCCGTCTTGGGTCTACGGCCAGGCGGCCGGCCGGTTGATCCGTTTGGCGCCCTACCTTAAGGGATCAGGCGCATTCAGGTCGAGATTAAATTTTTTTCGGTTCAACGATATTGCAGGAAGACGTTCTCACGCCCGAACTGGTCACGCAGCGCCTGAATCAGCCCGTCGGCCGGGTCGATTGCCCACTGGTCGCCGAACTGCAGCATGGCCTTGGCATCGCTGCCGGTGTATTCCAGGGTAATCGGGCAGGCACCGCGATGGCGGGTAATCAGCTCGCCCAGCCACTTCAGCCGGTCGCCCTTCAATGCGTCGTGCGCCACCTTCAGGCGCAGGCTTTCGGCCAGCTTGGTGCGCGCATCTTCCATGGTCATCACCTGCTTGACCCGCAGGCGCAGGCCACCGGAGAAGTCGTCGTTGCTGACCTCGCCCTCCACCACCACCATGGCATCGTTCTGCAGCAAGGACTGTGCCGCCATGAACGCATCGGCGAACAACGATGCCTCGATGCGCCCGGAGCGGTCATCCAGCGTGACAAAGCCCATCTTGTCGCCCTTCTTGTTCTTCATCACCCGCAGCGCAATGATCATGCCGGCGATAGTCTGGGTTTCACGCGACGGCTTCAGGTCGACGATGCGCTGGCGGGCAAAGCGGCGGATTTCGGCCTCGTACTCGTCGATCGGGTGGCCGGTGAGGTACAGGCCGAGGGTGTCCTTCTCGCCCTTCAGGCGCTCCTTGAGGGTGAGCTCACGCACCTTGCGGTGGTTGGCATAAACATCGACATCCGCCTCGTCGAACATGCTGCCGAACAGGTCGACATGGCCGCTGTCAGCGGTATGGGCTGCCTGCTCGGCAGCCTTGATGGCCTCACCCAACGCGGAGATCAAGGTTGCACGGTTGATGTCGATGTTGGCGTGATAGGCCTTGATCTCGTCATGGAAATGCGGCCCCAGGCGGTCCAGCGCGCCACTTCGGATCAACGCATCCAGGGTACGCTTGTTGACCCGCTTGAGGTCGATACGTTCACAGAAGTCGAACAGGTCCTTGAACGGGCCGCCCTGGGCACGGGCTTCTACAATTGCCTCCACCGGGCCTTCACCCACGCCCTTGATGGCACCCAGGCCATAGACGATGCGGCCGTCATTGTTGACGGTGAACTTGAAGTCGGAGAAGTTCACATCCGGCGCGTCGAGGCGCAGCTTCATGCTGCGCACTTCCTCGACCAGCACCACCACCTTGTCGGTGTTGTGCATGTCCGCCGACAGTACCGCAGCCATGAACGGCGCCGGGTAGTGGGTTTTCAGCCAGGCGGTCTGGTACGACACCAGGCCATAAGCCGCGGAGTGGGATTTGTTGAACCCGTATCCGGCGAACTTCTCTACCAGGTCGAAGATGTTACCGGCAAGGTCCGCATCGATATTGTTGGCCACGCAGCCTTCGATGAAACCACCGCGCTGCTTGGCCATTTCCTCGGGTTTTTTCTTACCCATCGCCCGGCGCAGCATGTCGGCGCCGCCCAGGGTATAGCCCGCCATCACCTGGGCAATCTGCATCACCTGTTCCTGATACAGGATGATGCCGTAGGTCGGTGCCAGTACCGGCTTGAGGCCTTCGTACTGGTAGTCGGAGTGCGGGTAAGCCAGCTCGGCGCGGCCGTGCTTGCGGTTGATGAAGTCGTCCACCATGCCCGATTGCAGCGGGCCCGGACGGAATAGTGCCACCAGTGCGATCAGGTCTTCCAGGCAGTCGGGCTTGAGCTTCTTGATCAGCTCCTTCATGCCGCGCGATTCGAGCTGGAACACCGCCGTGGTCTCGGCCTTTTGCAGCAGCTCGTACGTCTTGCGGTCGTCCAGCGGGATGAAGTCGATGTTGAGATCCGGCAGGTTCTTCTTGGCCTGCTCGCGGTTGATGATCTCCATCGCCCACTTGATGATGGTGAGCGTACGCAGGCCGAGGAAGTCGAACTTCACCAGGCCGGCGGCTTCGACATCATCCTTGTCGAACTGGGTTACCAGGCCACCGCCCTCTTCATCACAGGCAATCGGCGAAAAATCGGTGAGCTTGGTCGGCGCGATAACCACACCACCGGCGTGCTTGCCGGTACCCCGGGTCACACCTTCCAGCTTCAGGGCCATGTCCCAGATTTCGCGGGCGTCTTCGTCGCCTTTGAGGAAGTCGCGCAGGATCTCTTCCTGCTCGTAGGCCTTCTCCAGGGTCATGCCCACTTCGAACGGGATCATCTTCGACAGGCGGTCGGCCAGGCCGTAGGACTTGCCCTGCACCCGCGCCACGTCACGCACCACCGCCTTGGCGGCCATGGTACCGAAGGTGATGATCTGGCTCACCGCGTTGCGGCCGTAAGCCTCGGCCACGTAGTCGATCACCCGGTCACGGCCGTCCATGCAGAAGTCGACGTCGAAGTCGGGCATGGAAATACGTTCAGGGTTGAGGAAGCGCTCGAACAGCAGGTCGTAGGCCAGCGGGTCGAGGTCAGTGATCTTGAGTACGTAGGCCACCAGCGAGCCAGCACCCGAACCGCGGCCCGGGCCTACCGGCACGTCGTTGTTCTTGGCCCACTTGATGAAGTCCATAACGATCAGGAAGTAACCGGGGAAGCCCATCTGGATGATGATGTCCAGCTCGAACTTCAGGCGGTCCAGGTACACCTGGCGCTTTTCTTCGTAATTGGGCGTGGTCTCTTTCGGCCACAGCACCGCCAGGCGCTCTTCCAGGCCTTCGTGGGACACATGCCGCAAGTAATCGTCGATACCCATGCCATTGGGCGTGGGGAAGTCGGGCAGGAAGTACTTGCCCAGCTGTACCTGAATATTGCAGCGCTTGGCGATTTCGACCGTGTTGGCGATGGCATCAGGCAGGTCGCTGAACAGCTCGGCCATTTCCTCGGCCGACTTCAGGTACTGCTGATCGCTGTAGCCACGCGGACGGCGCGGGTCGTCGAGGGTCCAGCCCTCGCCAATGCACACGCGGGTTTCGTGGGCGTCGAAGTCGGCTTGCTTGAGGAAGCGCACGTCGTTGGTGGCCACCAGCGGGGCGCCGAGCTTGTCTGCCAGCGCTACCGCAGCGTGCACGTACTCTTCGTCACGGGCGCGGTTGGTGCGCTGCACTTCAACGTAGAAACGATCGGGAAACATGCCCATCCAGTCTTGCAGCAGGGCCTGGGCTTCGTCGTCCCGGCCGGCCAGCAAGGCCATGCCGATGTCGCCTTCCTTGCCCGCAGACAGGGCAATCAGGCCTTCACTGGCAGGGGCGATCCATTCACGCTGCAGGATGACCAGGCCATTGCGCTGGCCGTCGGTCCAGCCACGCGAGATCAACTCGGTGAGGTTGCGGTAGCCCTTGGGGTCCATGGCCAGGAAGCAGATGCGCGACAGCGGCGCTTCCGGGTCGGCACCGGCCAGCCACAGGTCGGCGCCGCAGATCGGCTTGATGCCGGCACCCATGGCGGTCTTGTAGAACTTCACCAGCGAGCACATGTTGCTCTGGTCGGTGATCGCCACCGCCGGCATGTTCATCCCCGCCAGCGCCTTGGCCAGCGGTTTGACCCGCACCAGGCCGTCGACCAGCGAGAATTCGGAGTGGACGCGCAGGTGAACGAAGGGAACCGACATGGAAGATCCTGTAGCAGTGCTGAACGACAAGGGCGGGATTGTAGCTTAAATGGGGATGGGATTTGGGGGCTGCGTCGCAGCCCTTCGCGGGCATGCCCGCTCCCACAGGGATATCACTGCCCTCGGGAGCGACGCCGCACCTGTGGGAGCGGGCGTGCCCGCGAAGGGCCGCACAGCGGCCCCAACGGGTCAGATCAGAGAATCGATGACGCCTTCACGTGCTTCCCAGGCCGCCCGCACAGGGGCAAAGGAACGCCGATGAATGGGCGTAGGCCCCAACCGCGCGAGTGCTTCAAGGTGCACCGGGGTCGGGTAACCCTTGTGCCCACCAATGCCATACCCTGGGTAAATCTGCTCGAAGGCGCTCATCTCCCGGTCTCGGGTCACCTTGGCCAGGATCGAAGCCGCCGCGATCGCCGGCACCTGGCTATCGCCCTTGACCACCGGCGAGGCCGGTACGGCCAGCTTCGGGCAGCGGTTGCCATCGATCAGGGCCAGTTTCGGCGTGATGTGCAGGCCTTCCACCGCACGCTGCATGGCCAGCATGGTGGCCTGCAGGATGTTCAGGCGGTCGATTTCCTCGACCTCGGCACGGGCGATACAGAAGCTCAGCGCCTTTTCACGGATTTCGTCGAACAACGCCTCGCGCTTGGCTTCGGTGAGTTTCTTCGAATCGTTCAGGCCAAGGATCGGGCGCGCAGGATCGAGGATCACCGCCGCCGTTACCACCGCGCCACACAGTGGGCCACGGCCCACTTCGTCAACGCCGGCGACCAGGTCCTCGACCAGGTTGAAGTCCAGTCCAATTTGCATGTCAGCGGTCCTTGAGCAGGGCCAGTACCGCCTCGGCCGCCTGATTGGAGGCGTCACGGCGCAGGGTGCGGTGAATTTCGTCGAAACGTTCCGTCTGCCGGCTGCCGTCGCGCACCAGCGGCGCAAGGGTATTGGCCAACGCTTCGCTGGTGGCCTCATCCTGCAGCAACTCGGGCACCAGCTCGCGCTGGGCCAGCAGGTTCGGCAATGACACGTAGGGGCTTTTCACCAGGCGCTTGAGAATCCAGTAGGTCAAGGGCGCAAGGCGATAGGCCACCACCATAGGCCGCTTGTACAGCAACGCTTCGAGGGTGGCGGTGCCAGAGGCGATCAGTACGGCATCACAGGCCGCCAGGGCCTGATGCGACTGGCCATCCAGCAGCGTCAGCGGCAGCTGCCGCCCTTCGAGCATCTGCTCAACCTGGGCACGCCGCGCGGCATTGGCGCAGGGCAGCACGAAGCGCACGCCCGGCATCTGCTGGCACAAGCGCTCTGCGGCATCAAGGAACAATGCCCCCAGTCGCCCGACTTCCCCACCCCGGCTACCCGGCATCAGTGCCACTACCGGCCCCTCGCCCAAGCCCAACGCAGCGCGCGCAGCTGGGCGGTCGGCTTCAAGCGGTATGGTGTCGGCCAACGGGTGGCCAACAAAACGTACCGGCACGCCCTGCTCTTCATAGAACCGCGCCTCGAACGGCAACAGCGTCAGCATCAGGTCGCAGCCTTCGCGAATTTTCAGCACACGCTTCTGCCGCCACGCCCAGACCGACGGGCTGACGTAGTGCACGGTCTTGATCCCGGCCTGACGCAGTTTCAGCTCGATGTTGAGGGTGAAGTCAGGGGCGTCGATGCCGATGAAGACATCCGGCTTTTCGTCGATCAGCGTCTGGATCAGCAGCTTGCGGCGCTTGAGCAACTCGCGCAGGCGCCCCAGCACTTCGACAAGGCCCATGACAGCCAGGCGCTCCATGGGGAAGTACGATTGCAGGCCTTCGGCTTCCATCAACGGGCCGCCAACGCCAATGAAACGCACATCCGGGTGGCGCGCCTTGAGGGCACGCATCAGGCCGGACCCCAGAATGTCGCCGCTGGCCTCACCTGCGACCAAGGCTACGCAAAGCGGGGCCATGTCAGCGGGTGATGCCGCGGGCGGAGTTCACGATCGACTGGCGGAACAGTTCGACCTCAGGGTGTTGCGCGGCCATTTCCACCAACTCCTTGAGCGCGTCTTCGACGGTCAGGCCCTGGCGGTAGACAATCTTGTAGCAACGGCGCAGCACATGGATCACCTCGTCGCTGAAACCGCGACGGCGCATGCCCTCGAAGTTCATGCTACGGGCTTCGGCCGGGCTGCCAAACACGGTAACAAAGGCCGGAACGTCCTTGCCAATCGCCGTACCCATGCCGGAAAACGCGTGGGCGCCGATATGGCAGTACTGGTGCACCAGGGTGTAGCCGGACAGGATCGCCCAGTCACCCACATGCACATGGCCGGCCAGGGCCGTGTTGTTGACCAGGATGCAGTGATTGCCAATGACGCTGTCGTGGCCGATGTGGGCATAGGCCATGATCAGGTTGTGGTCACCCACCGTGGTTTCGGCGCGGTCCTGAACGGTACCACGGTGAATGGTCACCCCTTCACGGATCACATTGTGGTCACCGATCACCAGGCGCGTCGGTTCACCCTTGTACTTGAGGTCCGGGGTGTCTTCACCGATCGAGGAAAACTGAAAGATACGGTTGTGCTTGCCGATGCGGGTCGGGCCTTTGAGCACAACATGCGAGCCGATAACGGTGCCCTCCCCGACTTCCACATCGGGGCCAACGATCGACCAAGGGCCGACCTCGACGCCATCGGCCAGTTTGGCCGACGGGTCGATAATGGCCCGAGGATCAATCGAATTCATAGGGAGCGTTCCGCGCAGGTGATCTCTGCCGAGCAAACCGGCTTGCCGTCGACCAGGGCACGGCACTCGAATTTCCAGATCATGCTCTTGCGGCTGAGGAACTTGGCTTCCAGCACCAACTGGTCACCCGGCAGTACCGGTTGACGGAAACGCAGCTTGTCGGAGCCGACGAAGTAGTACAGGGTGCCGTCGGCCGGCTTGGCATCGAGCATCTTGAAGCCAAGGATGCCGGCCGCCTGGGCCATGGCTTCGATGATCAGGACACCCGGCATGATCGGGTGCGCCGGGAAGTGGCCATTGAAGAACGGCTCGTTGATGCTGACATTCTTGTAGGCACGAATGCTCTGGGCCTCGAAGTCCAGATCCGTCACTCGGTCCACCAGCAGGAACGGGTAACGGTGAGGCAGGTATTCGCGAATCTCGTTGATGTCCATCATTTCGGGGGGGAAGCCTGTAATAAGAATAGGGAGCGCAGGTGCTGACCACACGCTCCTTTTGCAATCCAAAGAGGAGCCAGCTAGCGACTGTTCACTCTTGCTCAGGGAATGGTATCAGCCTTCTGATGTCGGCAGGCCACCTGAGGTCACGGTATCGACGCGTTTTTCCAGCTGCTGAAGACGCTTGGCCATGTCATCGAGCTGACGGATACGCGCAGCGCTCTTGCGCCAGTCAGCCAAAGGCTGCATGGCTGTGCCGGACGAATAGGAACCGGGTTCAGTGATCGAACGGGTTACCATTGTCATCCCGGAAACAAATACGTTATCGCAAATATCAATGTGCCCTACCAGGCCTACGCCGCCGGCCAGCATGCAATGCTTGCCGATGCGCGTACTGCCGGAGATGCCCACGCAAGCCGCCATGGCCGTGTGGTCACCGATCTGCACGTTGTGGGCGATCTGGATCTGGTTGTCGAGCTTTACCCCGTCACCGATCCGCGTGTCGGACAGCGCACCACGGTCGACGGCAGTGTTGACGCCGATTTCCACGTCATCACCAATGGTGACGCCGCCAATCTGGGCGATCTTGCGCCAGATGCCTTTCTCATTGGCAAAGCCGAAGCCTTCGCCGCCGATCACAGCACCTGACTGGATGACCACTCGCTTGCCGATGGTTACGTCGTGATACAACGTCACCCGCGGCGCCAGCCAGCCGCCTTCACCTACAACGCAACGCGCACCGATGAAGCAATGTGCGCCGATGCTGACATCAGCCCCGATGCGCGCACCGCTTTCGATAACCGCGAACGGCCCGATGCTGGCGCTGGCGTCCACCTGCGCGTCCTCAGCCACCACGGCGCTGGGATGGACTCCCGCCACAGCCTTGGGTTTGGGGTCGAACAAGTGGGAAATACGCGCATACGCCTGGTACGGGTCGGCCACGATCAGGGCATTGCCAGCGAAGCTTTCGGCATCCGCAGCCTTGAGCAATACCGCACCCGCCTGGCAGTTATCCAGGTACTTGCGGTACTGCGGGTTGGCGAGGAAGCTCAATTGACCGGGGCCTGCCTCCTGCAAGGTGGCCAGCCCGGTAATCTGCAACGCCTCGGGCCCCTTGAGGGTGGCACCGAGGGCCTCGGCCAGCTGGCCTAGCGTCATGGTCACACTCATATCAACGGGCTTGGTTCATGCGCTCGATGACCTGGCGGGTGATGTCGTACTGAGGTTTGACATCGATGACCGCACCACGCTCGAGGACCAGGTCGAAACCGCCCTTCTTGATCACTTCCTCGACGGCGCCATCCAGCTTCGGTTTCAGTTGCTTGAGCATGTCGCGATCGGCAACGGCTTTGGCCTCGTTCAGTTCCTTGGACTGGAACTGGAAGTCACGGGCCTTTTGCTTGAACTCGAGCTCCAGGCGCTCACGCTCCTGCTGCTGCATCTTGTCGCCGCCCTTGATCAGGCGGTCCTGGATGCCCTTGGCGCTGCTTTCCAGGCTTTTCAGCTTGGTCAGTTGCGGGCCGAACTTCTTCTCGGCATCAACTGCGTACTTCTTGGCAGCATCCGATTCCAGCAGGGCCATCTGATAGTTCAGCACGGCAACCTTCATTTCGGCGAATGCCGGGGTGGCGACCAGCGCCGCGGCCACTACGGCCAGTTGAGCCAATTTACGCACGATGCACTCCTGGATAAACCGTTGTCATTAAGCAGGGGCCGACCTTAGAAGGTCTGGCCCAGAGAGAATTGGAACACCTGGGTATCGGCATCGTCCGGCTTCTTCACCGGCATTGCCAAGCTGAAGCTCAGCGGGCCCAGTGCGGTAATCCAGGTCACACCAAGACCAACCGAGCTGGCCATGCCCGAGAAACCGACTTTCTCGCAATCAGGCTTGTTGCCGCAATTGGTGTCGAACACGTTACCGACGTCCCAGAACACGGAGGTGCGCAGCGAACGCTGGTCCTTGACGAACGGCAGCGGGAACAGCAACTCGACACCACCTTGCACCAGCACGTTACCACCGAACGGCAACGGATCCTGATCCGGGTCGCGGATGGTACCCGGCTTGCCACCGTCGGCCTCGCCGCGGCTAGGCGTACTGCGTGGGCCCAGGCTGCTGTCCTTGAAGCCACGGACGGAGTTGAAGCCACCCGCGAAGTAGTTCTCGTAGAACGGCAGGCCAGAGGTGCTGCCGTAACCGTCACCATAGCCCAGCTCGGTGTGCAGGCGCAGGGTGTAGTCGTTGGTGATCGGCTTGAACAGCTGACCACGGTAGTCGAGCTTGAAGAACGACAGGTCACTGCCCGGAATCGTGGATTCCAGGGTAAGGCTTTGCGAGTGACCACGGGTAGCCAGCACACCTTTGTTCAAGGTCGACTCGGACCAGCCGATCGAGGCCTTGAAGTTCAGGAAGTTGTCGCCTTCCTGCTCAAGGAAATCGAAGATCTCGTCAACGGTGTACTTACCGGTCTTGATCTTGTCCTGCTGCACGCTCAGGCCGTAGGTCAGGCGCGAGGTTTCGCTGATCGGGTAGCCCAGGCTCACACCGGCACCGTAGCTGTCCACCGCATAGCTGGCCACGTCGACGTCGAGGTCGTCGTAGTCGGTGCTGCGGTAGAAGGCGTTGTAGCCCAGGCTGACGCCGTCGGCCGTGAAGTAGGGGTCCACGAAGCCGAAGTTGTAGCGGGTCTGGTATTCCGAACGGGTCAGACCGACGGATACCTTGTTACCGGTACCGAGGAAGTTGCTCTGGCTGATCGAACCACCGAGGATCAGGCCGGCGCTCTGGGCGAAACCGACGCTGGCAGTGATCGAACCGGAGGCCTGCTCTTCGACGCTGTAGTTGACGTCGACCTGGTCGTCGGTGCCCGGCACCGGCGGGGTCTCTACGTTGACTTCCTTGAAGAAGCCCAGGCGCTCCAGACGGGTCTTGGACTGGTCGATCAGGTAGGTCGAGGCCCAGCCACCTTCCATCTGGCGCATCTCGCGACGCAGCACTTCGTCTTCGGTCTTGGTGTTGCCGCGGTAGTTGATGCGGTTGACGTAGGCACGCTTGCCCGGGTCGACCACGAACATGATGTCGACCGTGTGGTCCTGGTCGTTCGGCTGAGGCACGCCGTTGACGTTGGCGAAGGTATAGCCTTCGTTACCCAGGCGGCGGGTGATCAGCTCGGACGTGGTGGTCATCACCTTGCGCGAGAACACCT
Organism: Pseudomonas sp. RV120224-01b; assembly: GCF_003208145.1. Taxonomy (NCBI): domain Bacteria; kingdom Pseudomonadati; phylum Pseudomonadota; class Gammaproteobacteria; order Pseudomonadales; family Pseudomonadaceae; genus Pseudomonas; species Pseudomonas sp. RV120224-01b. Next base: position 264,794 of record NZ_QKMQ01000008.1, read on the forward strand.
GGCCCGGCTGCACCAGCAGCAGCGACTTGACCTGGTCTTCCGGCACTTTCAGGTCACCGGACAGCTTCACGTCGCGAACGGTGTACTTCTCGCCTTCGTTGATGTTGACGGTGATGTAGACGTGTTTCTTGTCTGGCGTGATGGACACCTGGGTGGAGGCGATGTCCAT